>JALQYS010000026.1 GCA_023254015.1 Paracoccaceae bacterium | reverse complement strand
GCCGGGTGCTTGCAGATATGGCGCGGGCGGGAACGCTGGGCGACCTTTACGACCGGACCCTGGACTCCATCGCCCGGCATCTGGGAATTACCAATCTGATGATCCTAGTTCCCGATAACACCCGTTCCGCGCTGGATGCTGTGGCAGACCTCGCCTGCCGCGACCGAGATGGAACAGGTGATGTTCGGCTGGCTGCGCGCGGCACTTGGCCTGCCGCCCGCCTTCACCGGCACCATCCATGACAGCGCCACCACCGCCACCCTGTCGGCAGTGCTGACGATGCGCGAACAGGCGCTGGGGTTCGAAGGGCTGAAAAAGGGCCTGTCAGGCATGCCCACCTTGCGGCTTTATGCCAGTGCCGAGACCCATTCCAGCGTGGACAAGGCCGCGCGGCTGGCGGGCATCGGGCAGGACAATCTGGTGAAGATCCCGACCGATCAAAGCCTGTCGATGAAGCCCGGCGCACTGGCCAGTGCGATCCGCGAGGATCTGGCGGCGGGGCTGCGGCCTGCGGGCGTGATCCTCTGCGCGGGCGGCACGAGCGTCGGCGCCTTTGACCGCATCCGCGAATGTATCGAGGTGGCCCATGCCGCCGGCCTGCCGGTGCATGTCGATGCCGCCTGGGCCGGCAGCGCGATGATCTGCCCGGAATTCCGCGAGATGTGGGCGGGCATTGAACAGGCCGACAGCATCATCTTCAACCCACACAAATGGCTGGGCGCGCAGTTCCAATGCGCCGTGCAATTCCTGCGCGACCCGACCCCGCAGGTCAAAACCCTTGGCCTGCGCCCGACCTATCTGGAGACGGCGGGCAAGGAGGATGTGGTCAACTTCAACGAATGGACCGTGCCTTTGGGCCGCAACTTCCGGGCGCTGAAGCTGTGGTTCACGCTGCGGGCCTATGGGATGGAGGGCCTGCGCGCCCGTATCCGCAACCACGTCGCCTGGGCGAATGAGGCCTGCGAGGCCCTGCGCGCGATGCCGGGGGTGACCATCACCACAGAACCACGCCTGTCGCTTTTCACCTTCGCGCTGGCCGATGACGCGGCAACCGAGGCGCTGTTGAACCGGATCAACGACGATGGCCGGATCTACCTGACCCAGACCCGGCATCAGGGCCGCTATGTGATCCGGGTGCAGGTGGGCCAGTTCGACTGCACGCGGGACGACGTGATGACGATCCCGCAGGTGGTGGCCGCGCTGATGTAAGGCTTTACGCAGGGGCATGGCCGGGGCAGGATCGGGGCGGTATTGAAAGAATATCGCCCAAGGATTTTTCCCATGCGTCTTGCCCTTGCCCTTTGCCTTGCCGCCGCGCCCGCCTTGGCCCAAAGCCCGCGCGACCGGTTGTTTCCCGGCGATCTTGGCTGCTATCGCCGCGACTATGACGCGCCGCATCTGGCCGCCCATCCCGACCAGTTGGTGAAGACCATTCGCCTCAGCCCCGACAAGGCGTTTTCGGACCAGCGGTTTCTGGTGCTGACTGTGGAAATCCTGCCGCGCGGCGGCGAGGCGGTTCTGGCCCATGCCTTTTGCGAGAACACCGGCGGCATCCTGTCTTGTGGGTTTGAGGGCGACGCGGGCTGGCTGCAGCTGGAGCCGACCGCCAAGGGCCTGCGGGCCAAGGTGGGGCGCGACGGGATCGGGTTTGAAACCGATACCGGCTTCATCACCTTTGGCGGCGGGCACAGCGACGATGAGGTTTTCGCCATTCCCCGCGCGCCGGAAGAGGCCTGCCAGTAGGCCTCAGCCGTTCTTTTCTTCCAGCGTCAGCCATTCCTCTTCGGCGGCCGCAAGGGCCGTTTGCCGTTCGGCAATCGCTGCGGTCGCCTTGGCGAATTTCGCCGGATCGCGGGTGAAAAGATCGGGGTCGGCGATCAGGGTGGACAGCTTGGCGATCTCGGCTTCCAGCTTTTCCATGACGCCCGGCAGCGCCTCAAGCCGCTTTTTCTCGGTGAAGGTCAGGCCATCGGCCTTCTTCATCTCTTGCTTGAGGCTCGGCGTGGAAAGCGCTGATTTGACCTGAACTTCCTCAATCGGCTTCGGTCGCTGTGCGGCGTAATCCGACCAGCCGCCCGGATAGACTGTGGCCTTGCCCTTGCCCTCCAGCGCCACGGTTGCGGTGGCGACACGGTCGATGAAATCACGGTCGTGGCTGACCAAAAGAACCGTGCCGTCATATTCGCCAAGGATGTCTTGCAACAGGTCCAGCGTTTCCACGTCCAGATCGTTGGTCGGTTCGTCAAGGATCAGCAGGTTCGACGACTGCGCCATCAGCTTGGCAAGAAGCAGCCGCGCCTTTTCGCCGCCCGACAGCGCCTTGACCGGGGCGCGGGCCTGCCGTTCGTCAAAGAGGAAATCCTTCAGATAGGCCACCACATGTTTCGGCGTGCCGCGCACCAGAACCTGATCCGATGCGCCCGAGACCTTCATCAACGGATCCCCCGTCAGGTTCTCCCAAAGGCTGGCCTCGGGGTCCAGCTGCGCGCGGGTCTGATCGAAAACCGCGATCTCAAGATTGGTGCCAAGGCTGACGCTGCCGCTGTCGGGCGCGACCTCACCCACCAGCATCTTCAGAAGCGTGGTCTTGCCGACGCCATTCGGGCCGACAAAAGCCACCCGGTCCCCGCGCAGGATGCGCAGATCGAAATTCTTGATCAGAACCTTGTCGCCATAGGATTTCGAGATCCCGACCGCCTCGATCACCTTCTTGCCGCTGACGGTGGTGCTTTCCAGCTCCAGGGCGGCGGTGCCCTGACGGCGGATCTGGCCCGCCCGTTCGGCGCGCAGCGCCTGCAGCGCCCGCACCCGGCCCATGTTGCGCTTGCGCCGAGCCGAGATACCCTCGACCGCCCATTTCGCCTCGTGCTTGATCTTGCGGTCCAGCTTGTGACGGGCCTCGTCCTCTTCGGCCCAGACGGTCTCGCGCCATTCCTCGAACCCGTCGAAACCGGACTCGCGGCGGCGGACCTGACCGCGGTCGATCCACAGCGTCGCGCGGGTCAGCGCCCGCAGG
>JALQYS010000539.1 GCA_023254015.1 Paracoccaceae bacterium | reverse complement strand
GACCGGCCCGGACCAGTGCCTTGTGCACAATGGCTCGCTGTCGAACCACAATGGCGTGCGGCGCGAGCTGAAGCGTCTGGGCATGACCTTCGAGACCGAGAACGACACCGAAGTGGGCGCGGCCTTCATCAGCCACAAGCTGCAGGAAGGCGCCAAACTGGGCGAGGCGATGGAGGCCACGCTGACCGACCTCGACGGTTTCTTCACCTTCGTCGTCGGCACCCACAACGGCTTTGGCGTGGTGCGTGACCCGATCGCCTGCAAGCCCGCTGTGATGGCTGAAACCGATCAATACGTTGCCTTCGGCAGCGAATACCGCGCGCTGGTCAACCTGCCTGGCATCGAGAATGCCCGCGTCTGGGAGCCCGAGCCCGCCACCGTCTACTTCTGGGAGCGTTGAGGAATGCAGACTTTCGACCTGGGCAAAGAGGGCCTGCGTGCGCTCAACTCGTCCCTTCACGCGCTGAAGGGGCAGACCAACATGACCAACTGGGAAATCATCAACCCCAAGGGCGCGCATGCGATTGCCGCCGGGGTGGATGCTCCGGTTGACATCACCGTGCGCGGTTCGACCGGCTATTACTGTGCCGGCATGAACAAGCAGGCGACGATCCGCATCAAGGGTTCGGCAGGGCCGGGCGTGGCCGAAAACATGATGTCGGGCACCGTCATCATCGATGGCAATGCCAGCCAATATGCCGGCGCAACCGGCCGCGGCGGTTTGCTGGTGGTCAAGGGCAATGCCTCCAGCCGCTGCGGCGTGTCCATGAAGGGCATCGACATCGTGGTGCACGGCTCCATCGGCCACATGTCGGCCTTCATGGCGCAGTCGGGCAATCTGGTTGTGCTGGGCGATGCCGGCGACGCGCTGGGCGATTCGCTTTACGAAGCGCGGCTGTTCGTGCGCGGCTCGGTCAAGTCGCTGGGCGCGGACTGCATCGAGAAAGAGATGCGGCCGGAACACTACGCCATCCTGGAAGACCTCTTGAAGCGGGGTGAGGCCGACCATCTGGCCAAGCCGCAAGAGTTCAAGCGCTATGGCTCGGCCCGCAAACTCTACAACTTCAATATCGACAACGCGTCGGCTTACTGAGGCAAGACATGAGCGATTTTCCCCACACCCCGCCGCGCTTTTCGGCCACCTTCACCCCGGCGATCAACGCGGAAATCCGCCGCGCTGCCGCCAGCGGCATCTACGACATCCGCGGCGGCGGCACCAAGCGCCATCTGCCGCATTTCGATGACCTGTTGTTCCTTGGCGCTTCGATCAGCCGTTACCCGCTGGAAGGCTACCGCGAGAAATGTGCGACCGATGTCTGGCTGGGCACCCGCTTTGCCAAGAACCCGATCCATCTGGACATTCCGATCACCATCGCCGGGATGAGCTTTGGCGCCCTGTCGGGCCCGGCGAAAGAGGCTCTGGGCCGCGGCGCTTCGGCGGCGGGCACCTCGACCACCACCGGCGACGGCGGCATGACCGAGGAAGAGCGCGGCCATTCCAAGACGCTGGTCTATCAGTATCTTCCCAGCCGTTACGGCATGAACCCCGATGACCTGCGTCGCGCCGATGCGATCGAAGTCGTGGTCGGCCAGGGCGCTAAGCCCGGCGGTGGCGGCATGCTTCTGGGCCAGAAGATCAGCGACCGCGTGGCGATGATGCGCAACCTGCCCAAGGGCATCGACCAGCGTTCGGCCTGCCGTCACCCCGACTGGACCGGCCCGGACGATCTGGAGATCAAGATCCACGAGATCCGCGAGATCACCGACTGGGAAAAGCCGATCTACGTCAAGGTTGGCGGCGCGCGTCCCTATTATGACACCGCGCTGGCGGTGAAGGCCGGGGCCGACGTCGTGGTTCTGGACGGCATGCAGGGCGGCACGGCGGCGACGCAGGATGTGTTCATCGAACATGTCGGCATGCCGATCCTGGCCTGTATCCCGCTGGCCGTGAAGGCGCTGCAGGATCTGGGGATGCATCGCAAGGTGCAACTGATCGTCTCGGGCGGGATCCGCACCGGTGCCGACGTGGCCAAGGCCATGGCGCTGGGTGCCGACGCGGTTGCCATCGGCACCGCCGCGCTGATCGCGCTGGGCGACAACGATCCGAAGTGGGAAAGCGAATACCAGAAGCTGGGCACCACCGCCGACGCCTATGACGACTGGCACGAAGGCAAGGACCCGGCCGGGATCACCACGCAGGATCCGGAACTCTTCAAGCGTTTTGACCCGATCCTCGGCGGTCGTCGCCTGAAGAACTACCTCAAGGTGATGACGCTGGAAGCGCAAACCATCGCGCGCGCCTGCGGCAAGAACCACCTGCACAATCTGGAGCCCGAAGACCTGTGCTCGCTGACGATCGAAGCAGCGGCCATGGCCGGGGTGCCTTTGGCCGGGACCAAGTGGATCCCGGGACGGGATGGCGGCTTCTAAGCCGCCATTTCATCAAGA
The DNA here is from genome assembly GCA_023254015.1 of Paracoccaceae bacterium. Taxonomy (GTDB): domain Bacteria; phylum Pseudomonadota; class Alphaproteobacteria; order Rhodobacterales; family Rhodobacteraceae; genus Tabrizicola_A. The sequence goes on along the minus strand of JALQYS010000539.1, from coordinate 2,913 downwards.
ACATAAAGCTCACAGGGAGTTAGACTATGGCGAAAGACCTTGCCAAATGGGCCAAGGACAAAGGCGTCAAGTATTTCATGGTATCCTACACCGACTTGTTCGGGGCGCAGCGCGCCAAGTTGGTGCCGACAGCCGCCATCAATGACATGGCGGTGGATGGTGCGGGCTTTGCAGGCTTCGCAACTTGGCTGGACTTGACGCCCGCCCACCCCGACATGATGGCGGTTCCCGATCCCGAGGCGGCCATCCAGTTGCCGTGGAAAAAGGAAGTGGCCTGGGTCGCTTCGAACTGCGTGATGGAAGATCAGCCCCTGGCACAGGCCCCGCGCAACGTGTTGCGCCGTCTGGTGGACGAGGCGGCGAAGGACGGTCTGCGGGTGAAAACCGGCGTTGAGCCCGAATTCTTCCTGCTCTCGCCGCAGGGCGATTCGATCGCCGACCCCTACGACAATGCCGAAAAGCCCTGCTACGACCAGCAGGCCATGATGCGCCAGTATGACTGCATCTCCGAGGTCTGCGACTATATGCTGGAACTGGGCTGGGAAGCCTACCAGAACGACCACGAGGACGCGATCGGCCAGTATGAGATGAACTGGAAGTATGATGATGTGCTGGCCACGGCCGACAAGCACAGCTTCTTCAAGTTCATGATGAAGTCGGTTGCCGAAAAGCATGGCCTGCGCGCCACCTTCATGCCCAAGCCCTTCAAGGGCCTGACCGGGTCGGGCTGCCATGCCCATATCTCGGTCTGGACGCTGGATGGCCAGACCAACGCCTTCGCCGACAAGTCGAAGGAACTGGGGCTGTCGGATCAGGGCCGTCACTTCCTGGGCGGGATCATGAAGCACGCCAGCGCGCTGGCCGCGATCTGCAACCCGACGGTGAACAGCTACAAGCGCATCAACGCGCCGCGCACCTCGTCGGGGGCCACCTGGGCGCCGAACACCGTGACCTGGACCGGCAACAACCGCACGCATATGGTGCGCGTGCCGGGGCCTGGCCGGTTCGAGCTTCGCCTGCCCGATGGAGCGGCCAACCCCTATCTGATGCAGGCTGTCATCCTGGCCGCCGGTCTGGATGGCGTGCGCACCAAGGCTGACCCGGGTCGCCGCTATGACATCGACATGTATCAGCAAGGCCACACCGTCAAGAACGCGCCGAAACTGCCCCTGAACCTGCTGGATGCCCTGCGGGAATACGACAAGGACAAGACGCTCAAGTCGATGATGGGCGACGAGTTCTCGGCGGCCTTCCTGAAGCTGAAGCACAAGGAATGGAACAGCTACGCGTCGCATTTCTCCAAGTGGGAATCCGAAAACACCTTGGACATCTGAGCCGTTTACCCCTGTGGCTCGCCTTGGCCCCGGAGAAATCCGGGGCCTTTCTACCTGATGCCCGCGTTTGCGTCGGAAAAATTTGCCCACGGGTGAACAAATTTTGATGCAAGTCAAGGCGGGTTGTGCCGTTGCATGGTTTCCTGTGCCGCGAGATCATCATCAAGGGAAGCACTGCCATGACCAGCAAGATCCTCTGCCCGACCGATGGAAGTGACCATGCCACCGTCGGCGTCCATCTCGCCGTCGAGGTTGCCAAGGCAACCGGCGGGCATCTGACGCTTTGCGTCGTCAATATTGCGCATGGCGGCGCCCGCGGTCCGACCATCAATCACTGGACTGATGAAGAAGCCCAGAAGATGATGGCTGACGCCGAGGCGATCGCCAAGGCCGACGGGCTGGACGACGTGGGAACGGTCGAGATCGTCGCCCGTGAAGCTGCGTCCGCCATCACCGCCTATGCCGAACAGAACGGCTATACCCACATCGTCATGGGCACGGGCGACAAGAAGGGGCTGAAGCGTCTGGTTCTGGGCTCGGTTGCGGCCGAGGTCGTCTCCCACGCACATTGCACCGTCACCGTCGCCCGCTGAACCCAACGGCCCAAGTCATGGATCCGGCCCCGGCGCGCCTGAGCCGCGGGCCGGTATCTATTTCGTGATAGGAAAAAGATTTGACACATATGCAACGAGGATTCTAGCATCCCGCTCAAGGCAGCGCGCGAAACAAACTGCCAGAATCCACAGCCGGAGGTGTTCATGAAGAAGAAAGTTGCCGTCATTGGTGCGGGTCCGTCGGGCCTTGCCCAACTGCGTGCGTTCCAGTCTGCCAAGGCCAAAGGGGCCGAAATTCCTGAAGTCGTGTGTTTCGAAAAGCAATCCGACTGGGGTGGCCTTTGGAATTATACGTGGCGCACGGGCCTGGATGAATTCGGCGAGCCGGTCCATGGCTCGATGTATCGCTATCTGTGGACCAATGGCCCGAAGGAAGGACTTGAGTTCGCGGATTACTCGTTCGAAGAGCATTTCGGCAAACAGATCGCCAGCTATCCGCCGCGTGCCGTCATGGTGGACTATATCGAAGGACGGGTGAAAAAGGCCGGTGTCCGCGACTGGATCCGCTTTTGCACCACGATCCGCATGGTGAAATACAACGAGGCCAAGGGCAACTTCACCGTCACGGCGCATGATCTGAAGGCAGACCGGATGTATGACGAGGAATTCGATCATGTGATCGTTGCCTCGGGCCATTTCTCGGTGCCGAACGTGCCGGAATATCCCGGTTTCGACAAATTCAACGGCCGCGTCCTGCACGCCCACGATTTCCGCGACGCGCGCGAGTTCAAAGGCAAGGACCTGCTGCTGCTCGGGTCGTCCTATTCCGCCGAGGACATCGGGTCGCAGTGCTGGAAATACGGCGCAAAGTCGATCACCGTTGCCTATCGCAACGCACCGATGGGCTTCAAATGGCCCGACAACTGGAAGGAAGTTCCGGCGTTGGAACGGGTGGACGAGGACACCGCCTATTTCAAGGACGGCACGTCGAAGAAGGTCGATGCCATCATCCTCTGCACCGGCTA
>JALQYS010000512.1 GCA_023254015.1 Paracoccaceae bacterium | reverse complement strand
CTGTAGAACTGATTAATCCACCTGTAAGTAAATTACCACCTGTAACATTGCCACTTACACTTAGTAAACCAGTGACATACTCACCTGTTGTGGCAAACACTGCCACGTTGGCCACACCGCCTACACTCACAGCCACATTGGCATTGGCATGGGCCCGGACCTTGCGGATCTTCTTGAGGTCTTCATGCCGTCTGATGCCTTTGATCTCCGGGGGCTGGTGATACATTTGACGTGATGGCCGAAGTCCTGCCTCTTAAGCAGACTGGATATCGCGGTAACGTCCTGAACCAGCTACAAACCAAAGAAAGAAAAACCCATGGATGATTGCATGATCGTGCCGGATAATCCTCACCTTGCGGTCTTTCGGGCGTCCTTGAAGGAGGAATTGCCGATTTGGGTTGGCGAGCACCCTGCCCAGTGGGCGGCACACGTCTTGCCTCCTGCACTGCTTGCCCAAGCGCAGCAGTTGCCAGAAACCCGACTTTCGCGCGATGCACTATTCAAGCGCGCCCAAGATTCGAATGTCGACGACCTCAATATCGCGACTTGCATCCTCGCCTGGGGCGGGATGCAACCCTCGAACGGCAAGCGCGTGTTACGGCGTTGGGGCGAGTGGAAGCATGTCGTCGGCAAATTGAGGCTTGGCGACCTGGATCGTATCAAGGCCTATAGCGAGTTCCAATCCATCAGGAAAGCTGGCAACTTGCCCGGCATGGGACCGGCATACTTCACGAAGCTGATCTATTTCTGTTCACCGAGACATGATGGCTTCATCATGGATCAATGGACGGCAAGATCGGCGAATCTGCTTCTGGGCAGGCGCCTGGTCAAAACCGAGCGAGTGGCACCGCGTAAGGGAGCATGGGACCGGAACCCTCAGAGGGTTTCGGACCAGAACGATGAGGACGTCTACCATTGCTTCTGCACCTTCATTTCCAAGTTGGCGGAAGAGGTCGGACGCCCGGGCGAGGAGGATGAAATCGAACGCAGGCTCTTTTCCGCCGGACGCAGGCAAGGGTGCTGGCGGTCATATGTCATTTCCGGGAACCTAGGGGGCGCGTGCGCGCAAGCGTGAAACGGCCCGCCTCACATACTGCCCTGCCTATTATCGTGCGCGTGGCTGATCGATAGCGGTGTGAAACAGGCACGGTCCGTGATCAGGCCACGGGCGACACCGGCGCATAATCGTGCGCAAGATCCAGCCGCCCGTGATCGATCCAGAAGATGCCGACGCCGTTCAGTGGGACGCCGCCCGACAACGCCGGAACTAGGGCGGCATAGGCAGACAGCTGCGGCCAGTAGGGGCCAAGGCCGTCGCCCGGACCGCCGGTCTTGTGATCGATCAGCAGGCAGCCTTGCGGCCCGAGGGCTAGAAGGTCGATGGTTCCGGACAGCTCAGCCCCTTCTGCAGTGGTTCCCAGAACCGGGATTTCGCAGCGCAACTCGACATAGCCCTGAGCACAGAGCCAATCCTTCAGCCGATGCGCACGGTCGGCGATCCGCACCAGCGTGTCGTCATCGAGCCCTGTGGCTGCAGCCAGGCGGGCGGCGAGATCAGGGCGCGTAAGGAAGGTCCGAATGGCAAGATGGAGGGCGGTGCCGCGAGCCGCATTGCTGGGCCCGGCATGCCAAGGCTCGCCAAGGTCGATCCCTCGGGAGGGTGGAACGGGTCCCTCCGCGACAAGTTGCGACGGGTTCACCCGCCATGGCGTCTGCGGGATCGGCGGCAGGGGTGTAGCCGCGCCGAACCGGGCCACAGGGCCGCCGACGTGGGCGGAAATGGTCGTGAATGAAGCCTGATCGGGCATCGCACGGATGATTGCCGGGCAATCGACGCCAGCCACGCGCAGTCTGTCCGGCCCCAACACCGGGGCGCAGCTGTCCTCCAGGACATGGAACAGGCAGGAGGCGCCGGGCGACTCTGCCTCGCGCTCTTTCAGGAAGGCGGGCCATTCGAGGATAAGTCGATCCCGCGCCCGGGTCAGCGCAACATAAAGCAGATTGCGCGCATTCGCCTCGAAGTCGGCACGCCGATCTTCAATGAACCGCCGTTGCACCTCGGGTGCGGCAAAGCCCGGGGTATGGATCAGACGGGCCGAGGCGAGCACGGCCGACATGTCCTCGATCTGGTCCAAAGCGTCGAAACGGGCAGAGGTCGTCCCGGGCCGCTCCTCGATCTGATAGTCGAACTCCGCCACCACGGTGATCGGCCACTCCCGCCCCTTGGACGCGTGCCAGGTGACGATTTCCACGGCCTCTGCCACGTCCGCCGATGGATCGGGGCGCCGGTCGAAGTCGCGCTCGGCCTGTTGCGCCTCCAGCCAGCCAAGGAACACCTTGGGCGTATCACCGTGAAAGCCCGAGGCAGCCCGCAGATCGCGGTGGGCCGAGGCGAATACCTCTGCCTCCGCTTCCAGTCGCAACAGGTCAGCCCTGGCCTGCGCCGCATCGGGCAGGCGATCCGCCCAGTCCCGCAGGCCAGCAGCATCCAGGACGAGATGCAGCGCATCGGGCATTGGCAACCGCAGGATCCGGTCCGACAGGCCGGCAAGGCGCATCAGCAGCGCATCATCGAACAGACGGCCGTCCATCTGCAGGGACAGCGCTTCTTGCAGGGGCAGCGGCGTGGGGCCGGTTGTGCGCAGCAGAATGGCAGCATGCACGTCGGCGGGATTGGCGGCATAGGAAAGCGCAGCCTTTGCTGCTAGCACTGCCTCACTTTGCGCCCAGCCATTTTCTGCGATGCGGACGGGCACGCCGCGGGCGCGCAATTCCTCGGCATAACGCCCTGCGGTGGCATGGCGACAGACCAGAAGCGCGATGTCCGAAGGGCGGGCCGCCCGAACCACCCCGCTACGCCGGTCCGTCACCGTTTCGCCATCGGCGAGGATGCGGGCGATGCGTTCGGCCACATATTCGGGCGGGCGCGACCCGTTGCGCACCGCGCGACCCTTGGTCGTCACCAGCACGTCAAGCGCGGGTCCGTCGACCGGGTCGCGGGTTGGAGTCAGCGCCGTGTAACGCGTGCCGAAAAGACCCGCGCCAAGGGCGTTGACGAATTCCATCACCGCAGGCGTGGACCGCCAGTTCCGGTCCAGCGGATCGGTCGCTGCAGGATTTGCGTCGGCAAGGGCGACGGAAAGGCGCGGGTCGGCTCCCTGGAAACCCATGATCGACTGCTTGACATCCCCCACCAGCAAGGTGCGCGGCGCGTCGCGGCCGAGTTGCCACAAAAGGGCGAACTGCACCGGGTTGGTATCCTGGAATTCGTCGATGATCACGCAGTCGATCTCGTCCAGCACCGCCTGACGCACGGCCGGATCGCGTCGCAACAGCCGCTCTGCCCCGCTGATCATGTCCGCGAAATCGATCAGGCCGAGCGACGCCTTGCGGGCCTCGTAGGCGGCCATCACCTCCTGCGCGCAGGTGATCAGGCTGCTCAGATGCAGCTTTGCATCGGCCAGCGGTCCGGGGTGCTGGGGCAGGACATCGGCAGCCGCCATGATGGCCATGGCCAGTTCATCATAGCCCGCAGGCGTCTTGCTGTTCTGGTTAGAAGTGAAAAGCCTGCGCAGCCCCTGCCAGAGCGCCCAGTCCCGATCCAGCAGGGACGGATCACGGGCGACACGTCGGAACAGGGCAAGGTTCTTTTCCAGCGTCTCGCGCGGGCCCTTGGCCGTAACTCCGTCCATGCCGCCTTTGGGAAAGGCCGCCAGCATGACCATGACCGCGTCAAGCAGCGCGGCACGCGCAGTGGTGGGGTCGGCGATCGTCGGGCCATGGACGGCGTCGAGGCGATCGAGGGCCGGGCCCAGAAGGGCGGGCTCGCGCCCGACATCACCCAGCCCGCGCAGCAGGTCGATCATGCCGAGGACCCGGCCACGCAGGGCATCCTCGACGGTGTCCCCGCTCTGGTAGTTCGGACGATAGCCGAAGCGTTCGGGATCGGCCTTTACTGGATCAAGCGCGCGAGATTGCGCCAGCGCCTGCCGGATCAAAAGGTCGCGCTCTGCATCGCTCAGATGCCGTGGCTGCGGCGATGCCCCCGCCGCGAAGGCATGTTCTGTCAAAAGCCGCAGCCCCAGGCCGTGGATGGTCGAGACATAAGCGCGTTCGACCGCCATCGCCTCGGCCACCAGACCATCGGCAAGAAGTCCCGCGCGGATGCGTTCGCGCAACTCCGACGCCGCGGCCTCGGTGAAGGTCACGGCCAGGATGCGTTCAGGGCGGACCAGCTTCTCCTTCACCCAATAGGACAGGGTTTCCTTGATGCGATGCGTCTTGCCTGCCCCCGCCCCCGCAGGAACGATGACCAGCCCGTGATCCTTGATCATGCTTCCGTCTCCTCGGCCGGGCGCAGAAATGCGCGGACGATGGGCGAGCCATCCGTCAGAGCATAGGGTGTAAAGCCGCCCTCCTTCTTGAAAGCCGCCTCATCTGCCGTGGTGTTCAGCACAAGTCGTCCGGCACCCACCTCTGCCAGCCGTTTGCGCAGGTGTTCGATCACCTTCGCGTTGACCGCATCACCCATGTCGCGCGCAGGTCCGCCAGTCGGGAGCGCCAGGCCTGAGGTCAGCAGCCCGCCGTCGTTCATCAGGTGATAGGCGATGCCGACCGTCCTGCCGATCAGGCGATGCATCTTGTCGCCCTCGCGCGGTTCGGGACGTGCGAGCATGTCGCGGTAAAGCCCAGCCTGCAGGTCCCAGCCCGCCTCCATCCGCCGTCTGCGCCCCGCTGTGCCGCTTTTCTTGTGGTCCACGACCAGAAGGGCACCATCGGGCAGTTCCAGGATGGCATCGGCCTTGCCGTGCAGACGAATGCCATGCGCCTCGCCCCGCAGCCAGATTTCGTTGCCAACGACCCTTGCGCCAAGCGTCTCGAGATGGTCGCGCCAGAGCAGGGCCGCGCGCAGGATCTCGCGATGCAGGGCGCGGCGCTCCATCTCCCACGCGGCGGCGCGCAGAAACCCGGCGTGGCGCGCCACGGCCTGTTCGAACAGCGCCTCGACCATTGCTGGCAGGTTTGCCGGATCGGGCAGCGGGGCATCTTCGGGGAAGGCATGTTCAAAGACGTGATGCGCGATCGTGCCTCGTGTCATCACATCCAGCGTTTCCGCCGCCCAGACGGTGTGCTCCGCGCCCAGCTCGCCCAGCAGCCATGCCAGCGGACTGACAACCAGCGTTTCAAGCCGGCTGGGCGATTGCGGAACGATGCGCCCGTCCGCTTCCAGCCGCAGGGCCAGAAGGGACCTGCCGCCGAAATCAATCGCCTCGGGCAGCGGCGCGGCAGCCGCCACCGGCGCGGGCAGGTGATGGGGCACCGGCCAGTCCTGGGGGGGCAACTGCGAGATATCCTCGATCAGGTCAGCCGCGTCCTTCAGGCCCGAAACCACACGGGCGACCAGCGAAAGCCCGGCTGACGGTGCCAAACGCGCCCCCGCCAGATCGCGCCAGGGGACCAGGAAGGTGACGCTCTCGGTTGCTGCGCCCAGTTGCTCCTGGAAAAGGGCGAGGGACCGGGCGATGCCGGCCGCTCTGCCCCGCAGCCGCAGTCCGGTGGATGCTGCAATCGCCTCGATCTCGCTGTCCAGAAACAGCGGATTTGCCTTGGGCCGGGCGGGATGAAGCCCTTCGGTAAAGTCCGCGACGATCAGGTGGCGGCACGGGCGCCAGGGGCTTTCACCGGCGGGCCAGAGGCTGACCCCTTCAAGGGTCCGTAGCATTTCCGCACCGGCGGCTGGTAGCACCTGCACGCCGCGCAGGATGGCCTCCCAATCGGGCGTGCCCTCGCCGGGCGGAAGGGGCATGCGGGCGCGCACGGCCTCGCCCTCAACCAGCCTTGCGCAAATGCGGTCTGCAAGGAAACGCAACTGGGGCAGCGTGCTGCCGGTGGCGCGCAGATCCTCCCACAGGGCCTTGTGATCAGGGAAGGTGTCCAGCACCTGCCCCCGGAAATCTCCCTTCACCACTGTTTCGGCCAGATCGCGACCGATCTGCGCCGCCCATGGCATGAGCGGAGAGTGGGCCAAGCCCGCCAGCACCATCGCCGGGGTCGGCGGGCGTTTGGCCAGCAGGATGTGCAAGGCAGTTTCACCGACGACATCGCGCTCCGGCGCGTCGACCGGAAGGCCGGAGAGCGGAACCCCTTGCCCCGCGAAGGCACGCGCCAGATGCCGCGGATCACCGGCGGACAGAACCGCGATGTCGCGTGGCGCGATCCCCTGCGCGATCAGCGCCCGCGCCCGCGCGGCCGCGAAATCGGCGCAGGCTGCGGGGTCGCGCAGGCCGAACACCTGCAGTGTCGCATCGGCATGCCCCTGCATGACGCCCGGTGCCAAGAGACCGGCTTGCACTGCGCGCAACCGCGTGCCTTCGCGGGCCCCCTGTCCGGGAGAGATGGCGGCGACAGACCCGAATTCGTCTTTCAGGCGCGCATGAAGCGCCTGCATCGCCGCTGGGGCCAGCGGGTCGAGCGATCCTTCGACAACAGGCAAAGGGTCCAGAAATCCGCCGTGCGGCAACTCCAATACATGCCGCACCGGACCGAGGCCTTCCGGAAGGGTATCGCCCTGCGCCTGCCAAAGCGCAACCAGTGCCGTCAGGTGGCGGGCGGCACGCCCGTCAGGCAGCACTGCGCAGGATGGTGGACGCAGATCGGGGGTGGCCAACACCAGATCCTCCAGCGCGGCCGTCACCGCCGCGATCGTCTCGGACGGGGCATTGGCAAGACTGTCGGCCCAGACGGGATCAGGAGTTGCGCGGATCACCGCCGCAGGGTTCCAAGGCAGCGCGACGGGCGCCAGCGACAGTTCCGAAAGCCGCGCATCGTTCAAGCGATAGCGCAGGCCCGAGAAGGGATCAGCCACCAGAAAAGGATAGAACATCCGCACCGCCCTCTGCCTCTTGGCTCAAATGCCTGATTGGCAGGCAAAATTTCCTACACAGCACCATCACACCGAAACGGGACCAATCCAAGGGGGCATCCGGCCGATTGGCAATATCCATCAGCGTGCCCTGACCAAACCTGCCAACGCGGGATGCCGCCAGAAATCTGCAGGCTCCAGCACAGTGACATGCCCACCCCATGTCATCAGATGCCAGGCCATCTCGAGGCGTCCCCCAGCCTCGAATGAAACGATGAGGGCGCCGTCCGTGTCGCGCTCGACCGATTGCGCCGGGTGAAACCGGTATTCCGCCGCGTCATCCGCAACAGCCGGACTAAAGCGCCAGACGTTGCGGAAAGGCTCCTCGCGGAAACTGCCAAAGAACCGTGCCCGATAGGCGACCATATCAAAGCCCGCGTCGCGTTCGAACGACGACGGCGTCACATCGACCAGTCTCAAACCCTGAAGGCGAAAGTGGCGAAAGTCAGGTTTGCCGGGCACACGGCCCACCAGGTAGGGTCGCGCGCCATAGAGCAGACCGTAGGGTTCCAGCATCATCTCGCGCTCGGCCGGATTGGCGCGTCCGGCATAGACCACCCGGATCAACAGACTGCCGAGGATGGCCTGACGCAACGAGCGCAGCACCTCGGTTTCCACCCGCACGACCGGACCTGCGCGATGCACGATGCCTTCGCTTTCCATCAGCAGTTCCAGATCAGGCTCTGCCCGGCGCCGCCATGCGGGGGGCTGCCGTGCCATCAGCTTGTCTGCCAGTGCCCGCAGATTGCCGGCCTGGGCGTGCCGGTTCGCCGCCTCCAGCACATCCGCCGCCGCCTGAAGGTCGGCGATGTCCTCGGCAGACACGGCAAGAAATCCCCGCGGTGCCTCTGCTGCCCGCCAACGCTTGAACCCATTTTCGTCCACCCGTTCCACGGCGTCGGGCAGCAGGCGCAGCGCGGCATCCCGCATACGCTCGGCCGTGCGGCGGGACACGCCGAATTCTTCCATGATCCGGGCAAGACTGATGCCTTCATGCGAGCCTGAAATCATCAGGCAAAGACGGAGCAGGCGTTCGGAGCGTTCGTGTCGCACTTCAAATTTTCTCGCCTTGAGAACTGTCAGTGTAGTCAGGTTTAATGCCTGCACAAGACTCAGTCACAGCCCGGAATTCCCCCATACTTTCGTTGATTTCCTCCCTTCTTGCGCCCTTGACAGGAAGGGGGTTTGCTTGATGCTTCATTGAGCAGCGGCGGCAATGCCCCGCGATTCGGCAAAGGTGTTTTCTGATGGACATCAATAAAATCCTGAAAGAACTTGCCAAACGGCGCCCCGTTTTTCACAGTGAGCATGATTTCAAGTTCGAATTGGCTTGGCAGATCAAGTCAGGCCACAAGAATGCATCCATCAGGCTCGAGTATCCCTATCGGTTACTCGGACTCGAGAGTGATCAGACACAGAACGATAGGTATCTAGATTTGTTCGTGCAGATCGACTTGAACAGGTTTTTTATCGAGTTGAAGTATCTGACCGCAGCGATCTCCACGTCGCACAAAGATGAGAGATTTCAACTTGCAAAACATGGCGCATACCCCAATTTAAGTTACAATGTAATAAAAGACATCAGTCGTGTCGAGCATTCCCTCGGAAAGCAACAAACGACAAAGGAGAATGAGAGTAGCGCAATCGGCTTCGTTATTGTTCTGACAAACGACCCGGTCTATCGCACACCACCTGGGGAGAATGCTTCATACGTAAATTTCTCCTTATACAATGAAAGAGAATTGAACCCCGAGATCTTGAATTGGAACGGACAATTCAAGGCTGCAGATCGTTGCCCACCGATAAAGATTTTGGGAAACTACCAGTTCCTCTGGGAGGACTACAGTCAGATCGGGGAAACCGAACGTGGGACCTTCAAGGTCCTTGTGGTTCCAATCACCGCCGGATCCTGACACCAGACCTCACTTCACGACTGGATAGTACGGCAGCCCCCAATCAATCGCCGGGTTATCCATCATGATCTCGGCAAAGATCGGCATCAAGACGCCAAGGATGCGCACACCATCACCCACCTGCTGGCGGTTGACTGTGCTGTTCCAGGTCGCCCCGCCATGCACCAGCTGGTTGCGCAGCACGTAGAGCCGGTCGAACAGGAAGCTCAGAAGAAGCGGAGTGTCCTTTCGCGTGAAGGCGTCGCGCACGGCAACGGCGGAATTACGGAACCGCACCTCCCAGTTGTCATAGCCCCGGTCGCCGTTCACGAACTTCCAGAACGGGGCGAAGGCGTATTTGTTGGTCAGAAGCAGACGGATCGGCCCGGGAAACTGGGTCCAGATCGCCTTGAAGATTCGCCGCTCCGCATCAAGGGCGACCAGCTGGCCGAAGAACCGAGCGAAATCGTCCCGGGCCTGCCCGCTGGTATCCGGTTCGAGATCGCGGGCGTAGGCCGCGTTGAACGATATCCAGTAGAAGATGAAAGCGGCATCTGGGTCGGTCCCGGCTACATCCCCTGCCCGCGCCATCCAGCTGAGCGCCCGATGGACGCGCAGGTTCAAATCCGCCGGGCCGTTTTCCCGCAAGACCCGGTGCTTTTCCTTCAGGGCTTCAAAGGCCAATCCGGTTTGTCTCCTGTGTCCTCAACGCCGCGTCAGCGCTTCATGGCGGAAGGCGCAATAGGACAACATCGCGAAATAGGTCGCGCGAACATTCTCGTCCATGCCTTCAAACACGCCTGAAAGGCGTTCAGTCACCATAAGCATACCGGTGAAGGACCCAAGATAGAAGTCGGCAGACCGTTCCGCATCCGGGCCGCCATCAACCAACGCAGCAATCCGGGACCTGACCGCTTCATCGTGACCCGGCCACTTTTCAGCCATCTGGCTCAGAAAGTCTTCCATATCTGTCATCTCCCGTCCCGTCGGTCTTCATGATCGGCGACGGCGTCCACCATATCAAGCGTGCGTGCGGATGGGGTCATGCCACATCCGCCACGCCTTCTCCGGCCCTCTTCGTTCGATAGGCCCGCGTCGATCCGTGTTCACATCCTGACAACCTGCCAAATCAGGGTCGCCCCGTAACGCTGGCCGGCATACCCAATGCATGTGAGGCGGCGACCGACAAAGTCGGTGAATGAATACCCGATCTTCTCGCCCGCCTGCTTGGCGGTCCTGACCGCATGGGCGGAGAGCAGGGGCGCATGCTGGCTGAAACTGCGATGACTTCCTTCGCCGGAGTTGGATCCGTCGGTCACAAGCAATCCGCCATTCACCAGTTTGCCCAGCACACGCTCCATTAGCCGCGCGTCGTTCCACAAGATGCCGCTACCACCTTCTCCAAGGCTGTCGCCCCGATAGAAGAAGACGCCCAGCGGATCGTTCAACCCGTCGAAGGCCCGTCGGGCATCGTCGTTGGAGCGGATCAACCGGAACTCTCGGCCTGATGGATTGTGATGATAGGTCTCGGTCAGGCTGGCAATACCGCGATAACGCCGCCAGGGGTCGTAGTCCTCTTCGTCGTCTTCGTCGTCTTTGCTGTCCAATTCCTCATGGCATTTCTTCAGAACCGACCATTCGTGAGCGGGCGGAATGATCGGTCGAGCCTCGGCTACAGGATGATCCAGACCGAAGTGGCGCGTGTCCTGATGCCCGGGACGGAAGTAACCGCGATCAACGAAGCGCAACGTTGCGACCTTGCCTGCGAACAACGCCATTGGCGTAAGCAGGTCGGAGCCAGAACAGGGGTAAAACAGGCTGGTGCCAGCGAGTCCCGAAAGGTCTGCGCTTGGATCGATTGTGATGCTTGGCTCAGGTGGGTCCATCGGGATCATGGGTATGGCCGTCCTTTGGCTGCGACTGAAACACTCACATGGGACGCGGAGACGTCAGAATCGGCCGCACAACGGTGCGAGCGCGGACCTTGGAGAGGATATCGATCTTTTCGGCCGCCATATCCTCGGTCTCCTCACGCGGCTCCGGCCCCTCACTGCGCAGGCGCATCAGGTCGAGCGTGGTTGCATGGGCCCAGCCCATGAACCGCATCAGGTCGGTTGAGAAGAAGACGCTGTTTTCGTGAGGATGCCTGATAGTCGAACCCCGCTAGGTGGTCTTTCGCGAACCTGCCCGCGAAACACGATCCTTGCTCAACCGAGTGAGCGGAAGACACTGGTGAGACTCTCCGACAGTCAGCCGGATGAAAACGCTGCTAATCTCCTCGCAGAGACCCTCCTGATCAGCCTGACAAGATGTCCGCCACCCACCTTGGAACCGTCTCCGTCGCACGCCCGAGGATCACGCGGTCGGCGGAGGAGGCGACGTCGGAGGGGTCGAGGTTGAGTTCGAGGGTCGCGGCACCGCTTTCCCGGGCCAGGTCGATGAGCCCGGCGGCGGGATAGACCGTGCCCGAGGTGCCGATCAGGGCGAAGAGATCGGCCCCTTCGGTCGCCGCGATGATCTGGTCGAGGAACCGCACATCCTCGCCGAACCAGACGAGGTCGGGGCGGCAGAGGGGGGCATCGCAGCGCGCGCAGCGGTCCTCGGGGAACATCAGGTCCGGCGCCGGCCAGACATGGCCGCAGCCGGCGCAGCGGGCATTCTGGAGCTGTCCATGCATGGCGAGCACGTTATGCGAGCCTGCGCGCTGATGCAGATCGTCCACGTTCTGGG
>JALQYS010000508.1 GCA_023254015.1 Paracoccaceae bacterium | reverse complement strand
CCAACAGCGCCCCCAGCGCCGCCTCGACCACGCCCCCTGCCGGCGTCTCTGCCAGCCCCAGACTGCCCGCCGCCTTCCGCGCCGCAAGGCCAAGGCCCAGAAGGCCAAGGATCACCGGACAGATCGCCGGCGGCGGGCGGGCAACCAGCCGGGGCTTGCGCGGCGGAAACTCGGGCGCAGGATAGGCGCGCGGCCGACGGTCGGGCTGGATCTTCGGGGCGTCTTGCATGCGAAAGGCTCCTTTGCGCCACACTCACCTTAAATTCCGGCAAAGGACAAGACACTCTACCGCCGCAGGCCCGCAGCCGACCTTGTCTGTTTCCTCTTGGCACAAATACTCACCTCACCCGGCCAGCCCCTGCGCACAGGCTGGCCGGAAGAGCCCCCGGAATTTGCGCAAATTCCGGGGGCATCCGGGTCAGATCAGGAAGGGGAACCAGTCCTGCCGCAGCACCTGCCCCTCCACCATGTCATGCCCCGGGAAGGGCGGCGAGGTGCGGCCCGGCCGGTTCACGTAGCGGGCATCATCGCCCAAAAGCCGCAGCGAAAAGGCCCGGCGACGCGCCGAGGCATTATTGCCGCGCGCGCCATGCAGCGTCAGATAGTCGAAGGCCACCGCATCGCCCGGCTCCATCTCCCATTCCAGCACCGTCATGCCCTCGGCATCCGGGTCGGGCACGGGCATGTATTTCTCGCTGTCGGGATAGAAGCTGGTCTCGGCCAGCCAGCGCGTCGGCAGAACCTCTTTCTCCCAGCGGTGGCTGCCCGCAACGCAGCGCAAGGACGCCTCCTTCACCGGGTCCAGCGGCGACCAGAACGACACGGTCTGCCGGCCCTGCACGAAATAGTAAGGGCCATCCTGATGCCAGGGCGTGGGTTTCGTGGTGCCGGGTTCCTTCACCAGCACATGGTCATGGAACATCTGCACCCGGTTCGACTGCATCAGCCGCGCCGCCACCTGCGCCACGTCCGAGCCCTTGATGACCTGTTCAAACTCGGGAATCCGCGTCCAGTTGCAATAGTCGTCAAAGAACCGCCCGCCCTCGCCGGGTTTCAGGTTCTCGGCCGCATAGGGCCCCGGCTCGGCCATGTTGCGCTCGATCCCGGCGCGCAGGGGCTCCACCCAGTCCTTCCACAGCCCCTTGACCAGAACGACCCCGTCGCGCTGGAAATCCTCGACCATCTTGTCGGTCACAACCGTTGCCATCGGCACCTCCTCTTTGGCTTGCCCAAAGCTATGTCCCAGCCCTATCATTGATGCAAATCATACCTTTCAATAAAGGCCATAACCCCATGCTATCGCTGACCCTGCGTCAGATCGAATATGCCGCCGCCGTGGCCGCCCATGGCGGGATGAGCGCGGCAGCCGGCGCGCTGCATGTCAGCCAGCCGGCGCTGTCGGTGGCGCTGTCCCAGCTTGAGGCGCATCTGGGCCAGCCGCTGTTCCTGCGCCGGCCCGGCGGGCGGCTGATGCCGACGAGCTTCGGCCAGCGCTGGCTGGCCGAGGCCGAGGAGGCGCTGGAGCGTCTGTCGCGGCTGGCCTATCCGGCGCGGCTGGCCGGCCAGACCCTGCGCCTTGCCGTGTTCGAGGATCTTGCCGCCTCGTGTCTCGGCCCGCTGCTGGCCGCGGTCGCGACAGAGCTGCCCGATTTGCGCCTGCAACCCGCGCTTCTGGGGTTCGAACCCCTCTCCGCCGCCTTGCGGGCCGGTCGGGCCGATCTGGCCCTGACCTGGGATCTGGGGCTGGAAACCGGCATCAGCCGCCGGGTCATCGCCCGCATCCCGCCGCATGCGGTGCTGGCGGCCGATCATCCGCTGGCCCGCCGCACCAGCCTGCGGCTGAGCGAAATCGCCGATCAGCCGCTGATCCTCACCGATCAGGGCCTGTCGGTCAGCCATATGCGCGGGCTGTTCCTGCGGGCAGGGCTGCAGCCCCGGATCGCCCATCGCGCCGCCACGCTGGACCTGATGCGCAGCCTGGCCGCCAATGGCCTGGGCATCGGACTGTCCTATACCAACCCCGCCGCGCGCCTGTCACAGGATGGCAGGCCGCTGGTCACCCGGCCGCTGGCCGATGCCGGGGCCGAGGCCATCGTGCTGGCCCGTCCTGAAGTCAGCCCCGACGTCAGCAGCGAAACTGCCGCCGAGGCCCGTCTGGCCAGCCTTCTGGCCCGGCTGATCGGCCCCCCCGCCTTTCCCGACCGCGCCGCCTGATCCGGCGGCTCCCCAGCCCGCGACCGCCTTGTGCTTTCGTCCAAAGCCGTTAGAACCCCAGCGATCCTGACAGGAGGCCGCCGATGACCCAGACCCCTGCCCCCACCCCAGACCTCTCGCTTGTGGCCGACATTGGCGGCACCAACACCCGCGTGGCCCTGGCCGAGGGCGATCGGGTGCGTCCCGACAGCATCCGCCGCTATGCCAACGCCGACTTTGCCAATCTGGAATCCGTGCTGACCCGCTATCTGGACGAAACCGGCCATCCGGCGCTGTCGGGGGTCTGCGTCGCGGCCGCGGGGCCGGTGCGCGACG
>JALQYS010000054.1 GCA_023254015.1 Paracoccaceae bacterium | reverse complement strand
CCAACAACCTCGAACGCGCGCGGGCGCGGGCGAATGTCGTGATCGGGCTGATGGAGGAGCAGGGGTATCTGACGAAGGCCGAGGCCGATGACGCGCGGGCGCATCCGGCGCAATTGTCGGCGGCGGCGCAGACGAAGTCGGGCGGTTACTTTGCGGACTGGGTGATGGAGACGGCTCCGGCCTTTCTGACATCGGACACGACCGAGGATGTGATCATCAAGACCACGCTCGACCAGCGCATCCAGAAGGCGGCCGAGGAAGCGGTGGCCTATGTTTTTGACAACAAGCTGAAGGAAGGGTCCAAGGCGCAGGCCGCTGTCGTGGTCATGTCGGCGGACGGGGCGGTCAAGGGCATGGTCGGCGGGCGCAAGACCGAAGCGGCGGGGTCGTTCAACCGCGCGACGCAGGCGTTGCGGCAGACGGGGTCGGCGTTCAAACCCTTTGTCTATGCGGCGGCGCTGGACCTTGGCTGGAGCCCGATGGACTATGTCGAGGATACGCCGCTGACGATCAACATCCCCGGATCGGGGCCGTGGACGCCGTCGAATTACGACAAGGAGTTCAAGGGGCTGATCACGCTGGCGCAGGCGTTGGAGGACAGCCGCAACAGTCCGGCGGGGAAGGTGTCCGAGGCGGTGGGGCGCGAAAATGTCCGCAAGATCGCGGCCGAATTCGGCATTGCCTCGGACATGGCGGCGGGCCCGGCCCTGGCGCTGGGGGCCAGCGAATCCACCCTGATCGAAATGACCGGCGCCTATGCGGGCATCCTGAACGGCGGCTCTTCGGTGTCGCCCTATGGCATCCGCATCCTGGAGGTTCCGGGCAACGAAGAGCTGAACATGTTCACCGAAACGGGCATCGGTGAACGGGTGATCTCGGAACAGGCGGCTCAGGAGCTGATCTACATGATGGCGCAGGTGGTGAATGACGGCACGGGCGGACGGGCGCGGCTGGATGGACGGCCGGCGGCTGGCAAGACCGGCACCACCAGCGCAGGCCGCGACGCCTGGTTCATCGGTTTTACCGCCGATTACGTTGCTGGCGTCTGGATGGGCTATGACAACAACACGCCGCTGAAAGGCGTGACGGGCGGCGGCCTGCCGGCGGAAATCTGGCACGAGGTCATGCTGCGCGTGCATGAGGGCCTGCCGGTGACCGAACTGCCGATGAAGGTTCCGGCCCCGCGCAACCCGCCGCCGCAAACGCCGGATGGTGGCTTCCTGCAAGACCTTGACGCCGCCCTTGGTGGTGCGCTGGGCGGTGGTCAGGCCCCGCGCGCGCAGTCCGAGCAGGAGGTGCTGGACAAGCTGTTGCAGGAGCTGCGCTAGCAAACCGGGGCCGGGAGCGATCTTTCGAGCGTCACAGGCACGAGGCGATTGCGTGGTCCGGTCATGGGGGACCTGACCGCCCTGCGGCATGCGCACGGTAGCCGCAGCATCACGCTGCGGTTTCCGTCGCGACTGTGATCGGCAGGGCATCTGCGGGCCGGAAATCGGCGAGGGTTTCGGTGATGGCCTGTTTGCGCAAGGGTTTGGTCATGTAGCGGTCGATGCCAGCGGCCAGAATGTCTTCGGCGTCGCCCTCCATCGCATGGGCGGTCAGGGCAACGATGGGGACATGCGTCCCGGTGCCTTCGGCCGCGCGGATGGCGCGGGTGGCCTCGCGCCCGTCCATTTCGGGCATCGAGATATCCATGAAGATCAGATCGGGCTGATAGCTTTGCCACAGCTCAACCGCCTCGCGTCCGTTGTTGGCAAAGACCAGATCGATGTCAGCATCGCGCACCATCTTCTGGAACACCAGTTGGTTGGTGCGGTTGTCCTCGGCTGTCAGCACCCGCATCCGGCGCAGATTGCCGGCGGGGCGGGCGACAGGCTCGGT
Source organism: Paracoccaceae bacterium (assembly GCA_023254015.1). Lineage (GTDB taxonomy): Bacteria > Pseudomonadota > Alphaproteobacteria > Rhodobacterales > Rhodobacteraceae > Tabrizicola_A. Next base: position 15,481 of record JALQYS010000054.1, on the reverse strand, counting down.
CGCTGGCGGTTCGGCCGTCTCGGCCGAAATGGCCTGCAGGTTGCGATACAGCTCTGCCCGCAGGATCGGCTTTTGCAGGATGGCCAGAAGATGCCTCGCCGCTTCCCCCTCCCGGGCATTGGCGGGGCTTGAGGACAACAGCACGATGGGAATGTCGTTGCCCGCCTCGCGGATGCGGTCGGCCAGCATCAGCCCGTCCATCTCGGGCATCTCGTGGTCGGTGATGACGACATCAAACTCGCCTTCCTGCAGCGCCGCAAGCGCCTCCGCGCCCGAGCGGCACAGCGTGACCGAGATGCCGCAGGGGGCAAGCTGGCGTTCCAGGATGGTGCGGTTGATGAACTGGTCATCCACCACCAGGGCGCGCTTGATGTGGATGGGCCGGCGGGGGGGCTGGGCGTCTTCGGCCACCGGCAGCGACAGGCGGAAACCAAAGCAACTGCCCTTGCCGTATTCGCTGTCAACCCAGACCGCCCCCTCCATCCGTTCGATCAGGCGCTGGGTGATGGCAAGGCCCAGACCCGTGCCTTCGAACTTGCGGTTCGTCTGGCTTTCCACCTGGTTGAACTCGCCAAAGATGTGGTCAAGGTTTTCCTGTGCAATCCCGATGCCGGTATCCTCGACCGTCACATGCAGCTGCTGGCGGCCCGGTTCATCCTCAAGCCCGACGACACGCACCAGGACATGGCCCTTGTCGGTGAACTTGACCGCGTTGCCGATCAGGTTGGTCAGCACCTGCCGGAGCCGGCCCGGATCGCCGATATATCGGGTCGGCAGGAACATGTCGAAGTCGATCATCAGGTCGATGCCCTTTTCACGGGCGCGGGGCTGCAACAGCATCGTCACTTCGTGAATCGTGCGTTCCAGATCGAAGGGTTCGGGGAAGAGCGTCATCCGCTCGGCCTCGAGCTTTGAATAGTCCAGAATGTCGTTGATAATGACCAGAAGCGCCTCGCCCGAAGAGCGGATGGTTTCGGCGAAGAGGCGTTGTTCCTCGGACAGGGCGGTGTCGCACAACAGTTCCGCCATGCCGACGACGCCGTTCATCGGGGTGCGGATTTCGTGGGACATGTTGGCGAGGAAGGCCGATTTGGCGCGGTTCGCCGCCTCGGCCTCGGCCCGGGTGGCCTCAAGTGCGGCCTGTTGTTCGCGCAGATGCGTGATGTCGCGGCGCACGCCCACGCGACCGCCGTCAGGGGTTCGGTGGTCGTGCTCCTGAATCCAGCGGCCATCAGCAAGCTGGCATTCGGTGACGCCATTGGCATTGCGCATCTGTTCCAGCCGTTCGGCCAGCCATTCCTCTTCGCGCCCCTGTGCTTCGGGGACGTGACCCCGTCGCAGCCCGTTGCGCAGCAGTTCCTCAAAGCTGACCCCGGGCACCATCGCTTCGGCACTGTCGGGGAACATCTCGCGATAGCGTTGATTGAAGGCCAAGAGCCGTTCCTCCCTGTCAAAAAGCACGAACCCGTCGGGGATAGCCTCGATCGCGGCCCAGATGCGCATTTCCTCGGTGATGTTCAGTGCAAGGCTGACGCGGTCGCCGTCACGCGCGTGCCGGTCGATCAGGCGCACCCAGGTGCCGCCACGGAATTGCACGACGGTGGGCTCTGGCGCGTCAGAGGTCCAACGGGCCAACATCCGGTCGCACCAGTCGGCGGCACTTTCCTCGCCCAGTTCGATCAGCCCACCCTCGGCCGCGATCTGCAACACCTCGGCATAGGTGGCGCCAAGGGCAATGTCGGCACCGCGAAAGGCCGCCAGATAGGCGGTATTGGCCGCCACCAGACGCGAGTCGCTGTCAAAGACGGCAAATCCATCGGGGACCGCGTTGATTGAATCCCAAAGCCGCCGTTCGGCCATGACGGCCGCGCTTTGCGCCCGGTCAAGATCGCCCAGAACCCGGCTGTTCTGACCTTTCAGCATCTCGGCCTCGGTCAGGGCCGTTTTCACCACTTGACGCTGTTCAACGATCTGATCGGACAGCGCGCGCGCATGCAGCGCCAGCTTTTCGTTGGCGGCAAAAAGCTCACGGCTTTTCTGTTCCAGCAGCCGTTCTGCTGCCAGCCTTGCACGCCGTTCCTTTGCCAGCCGTTCTGCAATGTCCATCCGTCCGTCCTGCACGAATCCGGCGGGGCCCATCGGCCGCCGCTTTGGGTCAAATTGGCCGAACTCTATGAACAGTCCTTTAACGCAGATCCTTTTGCCGAAAGAACTTCGCTTGCCTGCCCGGGGGGCCGCGTGCGAAGATTCCGCCCGATTGAGACACGGGAGATTTCAGATGCGTGCAGGTCGGATCGGGGCCCTTGCCGGGGCCGTTCTTGCTGCGATTCTGTGGGCGGCGCCTGACGCCATGGCCCAGCATCTGGTGCCCGAGCGGCGGCTGGTTCTGACCGAGAACACCGACCTGCCGGGGGGCGACCTGCAGTCGATCTTCGATACCACCATCGAGGCCTGCGAGCGCGCCTGCCTGACCAACAAGGCCTGCACCGCCTTTACCTTCAACAGCCGCAAGGGTGCCTGCTTTCCCAAGTCGGAACCGGGCGATGCTTCGCCCTTTGCCGGGGCCTATTCCGGCTTTGTGATCGCGGCCGCGCCGGGTGCCGAAGCGCTGGCCAAGGTACGCGCGGCCGAGTTGACCTTCGTGCAATCCTGGGAATTGCCGGGCATCACGCAGCAGGCTGAAAACCTTGCCAATGCCCATGTAACGGGGCCTTTCACGGCAGAAGAGCATTTCAGGTCGGCCGGCGAAGCCGAGGCCAGTGGTGATGCGGCTGGGGCCAGCCGGTTCGTCGGTGCCGGGCTGAACCTGACGGATGCGGCGGCGGATTGGGCGGAATATGCGCGGCTGCTCTTCGCTGCGGGCGAGCAGGACCAGAACAACCGCCGCCAGTATCACGAACAGGCCTATTCCGCGGCGGTGAACGCCTATCTGCGGGCCGAGAGCGCCCCCTTGCAGCACACGATCCTTGTGCAGATGGGGCAGGCGCTGGAAAGCATCGACCGGGGCCGCGACACGGTGCAGGCGCTGCGGCTGGCCCAATCCTTGCAGCCGCGCGACGATACCGCTGCCGCGCTGGACAGTGCGATGGCCAAATATGGCTTTCGCATTCTGGACCATGAGGTGCAGGCCGATTCCGCCCGCCCCCGCATCTGCGCCAATTTCTCGGAGGATCTGGTAAAAACCGGGGTGGATTATGCCACCTTCGTTCAACTGCCTGCCCCCGATCTGACGGTCAGCTTCGATGGCTGGCGGCAGCTTTGCGTCGAGGGTGTGGCCCATGGCTCGCGTCAGACAGTGACCTTCCGCGAAGGGCTGCCGGCGGCGGATGGGCAGGAACTGGCGGCTTCGGTCGACATCACCGCCTATGTCCGCGACCGCAATCCGGGCGTGCGCTTTCCGGGGCGGGGCTATGTGCTGCCCCGGACCGATGCCGTCGCGATTCCGGTTGAAACGGTGAACACCGAAAAGCTGGAGCTGACGCTGTTCAAGGTGACCGATCGCAACCTGCTGCGGTCGGTGCAGAACGGCTATCTGGGTCAGCCGATGATGGACTATCAGGAGTATGATTTCAGCAGCCAGATCGGCACGGAAATCTGGGCCGGTGATGCCACCGTGCCGCAGGAGGTGAACCGCGATCTGACCACCCGCCTGCCGCTCTCCGAGGCGCTGGCCGGGCAGCCCGCCGGGGTCTATGCGCTGCGTGCCGCGGTGCCGGGTGTCGATCCCTATGTGGTCCCGGCGGCCTGGCAGTGGTTCGTCGTCTCTGACCTTGGTCTGACCTCGATGTCGGGGGTCGACGGGTTGCATGTCTTTGTCCGCAGCCTTGGAACGGCGAACGCGAAAGACGGCACCTCGGTGGAGCTTCTGTCGCAGGCGAATGAGGTGTTGGCCACGGCCACCACCGATGCCACGGGCTATGCCCGCTTTGACGCCGGTCTGGCGCTGGGCAAGGGTTCGGCCGCGCCGGCGATGATCGTTGCCAAGGATGGCAAGGGCGACATGGCCTTCCTGTCGCTGACCGACCCGGAATTCGACCTGTCGGATCGGGGGGTTGAAGGGCGCGAGGCTGCACCGCCGGTGGATGTGTTCCTGACCACGGATCGTGGCGCCTACCGCGCGGGCGAAACGGTGTTTGCCACCGCACTGGCCCGCGACACGCAGGCGCAGGCGGTTGACGGCCTGCCGCTGACCGCCATCCTGAAGCGCCCCGACGGCGTGGAATACTCCCGTGCGCTGGTGCAGGATGCGGGTGCGGGCGGGCACGTCTTTCAGATGCCCATCGCCGGATCTGCGCCCCGCGGGGTCTGGCGGATCGAGGTCTTTGCCGATCTTGAGGCCGATGCCCTGACAGCGAAAACCTTTCTGGTCGAAGATTTCCTGCCTGAACGCATCGACTTTACCCTTGCGCTGGCGTCGCCCGACATTCGCCTTGGTGACACGCCCGATCTGACCTTGGCCGCGAAATACCTTTTCGGCGCGCCGGGGGCCGATCTGGCGGTTGAAGGTGAGGTGCTTTTGCGGGCGGCCAAGGAACTGACCGGCTTTGAAGGTTATGTCTTTGGCCGCCACGACCAGCCCTTCGACGCGGTGATGGACAGTTTCGCCCCCGCCCGCACCGATGCCGACGGCAACGCGACCATTGCCTTGCCGCTGCCCGTGGTTGACGATCCGCAGCGGCCGCTGGAACTGCGCGCGACGGTGCGCGTCGCCGAAGGCTCGGGCCGACCGGTCGAACGGCGGGTGACGCAGCTTCTGGCGCCGTCCTTGCCGATGGTCGGGGTCAAGCCGCTGTTCAAGGATGTCGCGCCCGAAGGTGGCGAGGCGCGGTTCAGCCTGATCGGCATCGGGGCCGACCTGAACCCAATGCCGATGACGCTGCGCTATACCGTGAACCGGGTGGAAACCCGGTATCAGTGGTATCAGCAGGGTGGCAACTGGAACTGGGAGCCGGTCACCTCGCGCAACCGTGTGGCCGAGGGTCAGGTGGATCTGGGCCCTGAGGCGACCGAAATCGCGGTTCCCGTGCAATGGGGCGAATATGAGCTGATCGTTGAAGGCGCGGGCGATGTGCAGGCGGCGACCTCGACCACCTTCTATGCGGGCTGGTATGCGCCCGCCGATGCTTCGGCCACGCCCGACACGCTGGACCTGTCGCTGGACAAGCCGGCCTACAAACCGGGCGAGACGGCCACGCTGCGGCTGGTGCCGCGGGCGGCCGGAACAGCGCTGGTCACGGTGCTGTCGAACCGGTTGGTGGCGATGCAGGCGGTCGAGGTGAAAGAAGGCGAAAACCTGATCCAGCTTCCGGTCACCGATGACTGGGGCGCGGGCGTCTATGTCACCGCCTCGGTCCTGCGGCCGATGGATGTGGCGGCGGGACGCAACCCGGCGCGTGCACTGGGCCTGACCCATGCCGCGATCGATCCGGGTGCGCGGGCGCTGAAGGCCAGTATCGAGGCCCCTGCCGAGGCCGATCCGCGCGGCACGCTGGATGTGGCGGTCAAGGTTGAGGGGGTTTCGCCGGGCGAGACCGCCTATGTCACCCTTGCCGCCGTGGACGTGGGCATCCTGAACCTGACGGCCTTTGCCCCGCCCGATCCACAGGGCCATTACTTTGGCCAGCGCAAGCTGGGCCTCGGCATCCGCGATGTTTACGGCCGTTTGATCGACGGGCTGAGCGGGGCCGAGGGCCAAGTGCGGTCGGGGGGCGACGCGGGCGCGCAGGCGCGGCTGCAATCGCCGCCGCCGACCGAAGAACTGGTGGCCTATTTCGCCGGCCCCATCGCGGTGGATGCCGATGGCTATGCCCGCACCTCTTTCTCCCTGCCGGCCTTCAACGGCACGGTAAAGCTGATGGCGCTGGCCTGGTCGAAAACCGGCGTGGGGCAGGCCAATGCCGATGTGCTGGTGCGCGATCCGGTGGTGGTGACGGCCTCGGTTCCGCGGTTCCTGTCGCCGGGGGATGAGACGCGCCTGCTCCTCGAGATCGTCCATGCCACCGGCCCGTCGGGCCGGATGAGCCTGGACGTCTCGTCGCAGGGTCTGACCCTGGGCAGCGTGCCGTCGGGGTTTGATCTGGGCGACAAGGCCAAGGCGGTGTTCGCCGTGCCGGTCAAGGCGGGCGAGATCGGGGTGCAAAGCATCAACGTCAACCTGACCACCCCGGATGGCAAGCAGTTGACAAAGACGCTGTCGGTGCCGGTGCAGATGAACGATCCGCAAGTGGTGCGGGTCAGCCGCCTGACACTGGCCAAAGGGCAGGAATTCACCTTTGACCAGAACGCCTTTGCCGGGCTGGTCCCCGGTTCGGGCAAGGCCACCATGGCGATCGGCCCCCTGGCGCGGATCAATGCGCCGGGCATCCTGTCGGCGCTGGACCGCTATCCCTATGGCTGCACCGAGCAGATGACATCCAAGGCGCTGCCGCTTCTCTACTTTGATCAGGTTGCCGTCGCGCTGGACCTGCCGCAGGCGGACAACATCAAGGGCCGGGTTGAGCAAAGCATCACCGAAATCCTGATGAACCAGTCGTCGAATGGCGGCTTTGGTCTGTGGGGGCCTTCGGATGGCGACATGTGGCTGGATGCCTTTGTCACCGACTTCCTCAGCCGGGCCAAGGCGCGGGGCTTTGCCGTGCCGGATCTGGCGTTGCGCCGCAGTCTGGATAACCTGCGCAATCAGGTGAACTATCACCCCGACTTTGACAAAGGGGGCGAGGCGCTGGCCTATGCGTTGATGGTTCTGGCCCGTGAAGGGGCGGCGGCCGTGGGCGATCTGCGCTATTACGCGGATGTGAAGGGCGATGCCTTCGCCACCCCCACTGCCATGGCGCAACTGGGGGCGGCGCTGGCGGCTTATGGCGACCAGCCGCGTGCCGACGCCATGTTCCGCCGCGCCGCCGCCGCGATGGAGGCGCTGCAGGGGGCGGACACCGAACAGGTTTTCCGCGCTGACTATGGCACCAACTTCCGCGATGCCGCCGCCGTTCTGGCCCTTGCCGCCGAGGCCGGCAGTGCCGTGGTGGACCGCGAGGCGCTGACCACCCGCATCGCCGCCGACCGCAGCCTGTCGACACAAGAGGCGACCTGGGCGCTGCTCGCGGCCAATGCGCTGATTGACCGGGCGGGCGCCGAGGGCATCATGATTGACGGCGCTCCGGCGTCTGGCCCCTTGGTCAAGGTACTGGATGCGGCCAGCCCGGCGCCGGTCAAGGTCAGGAACGACAGCGCCGCTGATACCACGCTGACGCTGACCACCTATGGCGTGCCGTCCGAACCGGAACCCGCAGGCGGCACCGGCTATGCCGTTACCCGCAGCTATTACAGCTTGCAGGGCGAGCCGGTTTCACTGGATGCGGTCAAGGTGGGAGATCGGTTCGTGACCGTGCTGGAGGTCACCCCCTTTGGCCGGGGCGAGGCGCGGCTGATCGTGGCCGATCCGCTGCCCGCCGGGTTCGAGATCGACAACCCCAATCTCATCACCGGCGGCGCCATCGAGGCGCTGGACTGGCTGGGGCTGGAGGCCGAGGTGGCGCATAGCGAATTCCGGCAGGACCGCTTTGTCACCGCCATCGACCGCTATTCCAACGCGCCCTTCAAGCTGGCCTATGTGGTGCGCGCGGTCTCGCCGGGCAGCTTCCACCACCCGGCCGCCTCGGTTGAGGACATGTATCGCCCCGATCTGACCGGGCGGTCTGAAACCGGGCGCGTCACCATCGCCGAGTGATGCGCGCCCGGCCCCTTCTTGCGCTGGCGGCGGGGCTGTTCCTTGCCGCCTTTGCCCGTGACGAATTCGACCTGTGGATCGACTCCACGCGCCTGCCGCCCTTGGTCGTCAGCGCCTCGGTGCAGGTGCTGGACCGCGAGGGCGCGCTCTTGCGGGCCTATACCGTGGCCGATGGCCGTTGGCGGCTGGCCGTGACGCCCGATCAGGTGGACCCGGCCTTTGCCAAGGCGCTGATGGCCTATGAGGACAAAAGGTTCCTGTCGCATGGCGGGGTTGACCTGCGGGCGCTGGCGCGGGCCGTGCTGCAGGCGGCCCTGAACGGGCGCGTGGTGTCCGGAGGGTCGACCCTGACCATGCAGGTGGCGCGCCTGCTGGAAGAGGGCACCACGGGCGAGATGGCCGGCAAGCTGCGGCAGATGCGGGTCGCGCTGGCGCTGGAGCGGCGACTGACCAAGGAAGAGATCCTTGGCCTTTACCTGATGCTCGCCCCTTATGGCGGCAATCTGGAAGGCATCCGGGCTGCGACGCTGTCCTATTTCGGCAAGGAACCCAAACGCCTGACCCCTGCCGAAATCGCCCTTCTGGTCGCCATTCCGCAAAGCCCCGAAAGCCGCCGCCCCGACCGCCATCTGGCTGCAGCAACCGCTGCTCGCGACCGGGTTCTGGCGCGGGCCAAAAGGGATGGGCTGATCGACGCCGATCAGGCACAGGCGGCGCGAACCGAGGTGGTGCCCGCCACCCGCAAGGCCTTTCCCGCCCTTGCCCCGCATCTGGCCGACCGCGTCCGCGCCGAAGACCCCGCTGCCCAGACCCACCGGCTGACCATCGATCGTGATCTGCAGATCGCACTGGAAACCCTGGCCGCCGAGGGGATCGCGGGGCAGGGCGACAGGCTGCAGATCGCGCTGGTCGTGGCCGATCACCGCTCGGGCGAGATTCTGGCCTCGGTCGGGTCGTCCGCCTTCCACGAGGATGCGCGCGCGGGTTTCGTCGACATGACGCAGGCGCTGCGCAGCCCGGGGTCAACGCTGAAACCCCTGGTCTATGGGCTGTCTTTCGACGAAGGCCTGGCCCATCCCGAAACCCTGCTGGAAGATCGGCCTACAGATTTTTCCGGCTACCGCCCCCAGAACTTTGACCGCCAGTATCGCGGCACCATCCGCGCGCGCGAGGCGCTGCAGCAATCGTTGAACATTCCCGTCGTCGCGCTGACCGAGGCGCTGGGCCCCGCCCGGCTGTTGACGGCGCTGGACAAGGCCGGGGTGCGATATGACCTGCCGCCCGGCCAGCCCGGTCTGGCGATCGCGCTGGGCGGCATCGGTGTGACGCTGCAGGACATGGTGCAGCTTTATGCCACCATCGCGCGCGGCGGGGTGACTCTGCCGCTGCGCTGGCGTTTGCAGGGCACGGGCGAGGAGGGCCAGCGCATGCTGGCCACGACGAGCGCCTGGTTCGTCGGTGACATTCTGGCAGGCCTTGCCCCGCCCCCCGGCGCGCCGCAGAATCGGCTGGCCTACAAGACTGGCACCTCCTATGGCCACCGCGATGCCTGGGCCATCGGCTATGACGGGCGGCATGTGGTGGGTGTCTGGATGGGGCGGCCCGATGGCACGCCGGTTCCAGGGGCTTTCGGCGCCGATCTGGCCGCGCCGGTGCTGTTTCAGGCCTTTTCTCGGCTGAAGCCGCAGCTTGATCCTCAGCCGCCTGCGCCGCCGTCGACGCTTCTGGTCTCGAACGCCCAGCTTCCCCAGCCACTGCAGCGCTTCCGCAGCCGTTCTGCCGCCTTTCAGGCCGGGGCCGATGCGCCCGCCGTTGCCTTCCCCCCCGATGGCGCCGAGGTCGAACTTTTGCCCGATGGCCTTCTGGTCAAGGTGGCCGGTGGCCGCGCGCCCTTCACCTGGCTTGCCAATGGCACGCCGGTCGCCGTGTCGCTGCGGGACCGGTCGGTGATGCTGCCGGGGCTTGGTCAGGGGTTTGTCACGCTTTCGGTGATCGACGGTGAAGGTCGGTCGGCGCGGGCCATGGTCCGGCTGCGGGGACAGTAACAGAAATGGGGCCGCCCATGGGCGACCCCACCGAGGTCTCATCAGACCTTTGTCACTTGGCCATCAACACGTCCATCGGCACCGGCTGCGAGGTGCGCCATTCGTCCACGCGCGCCGGCTTGCCATTGGTGATCTCGATGATCTGCATCAGCGCACTGTTCTGGTGGTGCAGTTCCGACGAAAAGCTGCGCGGGCCAAAGGCCGTCGGCTCGTCCGTCATCTTTTCCAGCTCTGCCGTGACGGCGGCCCCTTCGACCGTTCCCGCCCGTTCCACCGCCTTGGCCCAAAGGTCGATCAGCACATAGCCGGGATAGGCATATTGGCTGGCCGGACGCGCACCGGTTTTCGCCTCATAGGCCTTGTTGAAGGCCTCCACCTCGGGGCGCGGGTCGTCACCGTAGATTGAGCCCTGCACCGGCACGACAAAGCCCGACAGGTCCGGCGTGGCCTCCAGCCAGTAAGACCCATCCACGGCAGACCCGTTCAGAATCAGCGAGTTGATCCCCGCCGCGCGGATCTGGCGCACGGCAGCAGCAGCCCCCGGCATCACCGAGCACAGCATGATGACATCGGGTTCGGCCGGCAGCGACTTGATCCGGGTGATCTGGCTGGCGATCGAGGCATCGTCGTTCTTGAAGCTGTCGCTGCCGACGATCTCGGCGCCCTCCAGCTGCGGGAACATCCAGTTGAAGCCGGTGCAGATGCCCTTGTTGTATTCGATGAAGGTATCCTCCAGCACGAAGGCGGTGCGCGCCTTGCGTTTGGCATGGGCCCATTCGGCCATGGTCGCCCCTTGAACCGGCGCAAGGACCGAGGAGGAAAAGCTGTTCGGGCCAACGCCCTGAATGCCGGCCTTCACATCTTCGGCGCACAGGAAAAAGCTGTTCATGCCTTCGCCTTCGGCCACCAGCGCGGCCGGGGCGCCAAAGTCGTAATCGCAGGACACCACCATCATCTCGGCGCCCTGATCCACCACATCAAGGCCCGCCTTGGCGCTTTCGGCGCGGTCAGTGCGGGTGTCGGCCTCGACCACCTTGATCTGGCGGCCCAGAAGGCCCCCGGCTGCGTTGATCTCGTCAATGCGGATCTGGGCGGCGGTTGCGGCGGGGGTGTCATAGGCCTCCATCCAGCCGGATTTGGCGATGGCAAAGCCTACGGTCAGATCTTCGGCCTGCAGGGGCGCTGCAAGGGCCATGAAGGCCAGAAGTGATGCGGCAAGTTTCATGTTCATTGTTCTCCTGTTGGTTCGGGTCAGTTCTTGGTGCTGTGCCGCCCGGCGACCCAGCGGGCAGGCAGCATGATCTCGCGCCCGGCCATCAGGCCCGCGGGGCGGAAGATCAGAACAAGGATCATCGCCACCGCGATGATGATTTCCTGACTGCCCGGAGGCAGTGCAAAGGTGGTCGCGCCAAGGGTGACGCCCTTTTCCATGCGGACCAGCGCCTCGACCGCAATCGACAGCGCCAGCACCCCGACCACCGCGCCCGACAACGATCCGATGCCGCCAACGACAAGCATCGCCAGCATCAGGAAGGTCAGGCCAAGGTAAAATCCGTCGGGGTTGATGACGCCGATGAAGTGGCCCATCAGCGCCCCGCCCACACCGCAGAAAAAGGCCGAGAGCGTGTAGGACAACAGGCGGTGCCGATAGCGATCGATGCCCGAGGCGCTGGCGGCGACCTCGTCCTCGCGCGTGGCGCGCAGGGCAAGGCCCGAGGCCGAGGCACCGTAAAGCGCCGCCACCAGCAACGTCACCACGGCCCAGCCCAGCGCCACCCAGGGCGAGACATAGCGCGCCAGCCCCACGACCGAGGATGTGCCGCCGGTCACCCCGGTCCAGTTGGCCCAGATGGTGTTGACCATGGCCAGAAAGGCGAAAGTTGCGATCGAGGCGGCAATGCCCGACAGCCGCAGAATGGCCGCCCCGGTCAGCAGCGCGACGACAGCGGCAAGAAGCCCGCCCGCGACGGCGGCCGGTAGAACCGACCATTCGGCATTGGCCAGAAGGTCCGGCAGGCCGGGCAGAAGCGTGGCCTTCATGGCAGGTTTCAACGTGGTCCAGGCCGAAACATAGGCGCCAAGGCAGGCAAAGGCGGCATGGCCAAAGCTGACCACCCCGGAATTGCCGACAAAGATCCAGAACCCCACCACCAGCGTGACGCGGATCAGGGTTTCGGCGGCCATGCGGGCCAGGGCGCGGTCTCCGGTCAGGCTGATGGCCAGAACAAAGCCCAGCAGCAACAGGGCCAGAAGAAGCGGCGTGGTGGCCGCCATCCGGCGGCGGATCCGGTGTTGGCTGACCATGTTCATACCCGCGGTTTGGAGCCGGCAGAGGCGAAAAGCCCCTGCGGACGGAAAAGAAGGACAAGGATGACGCCGCCATAGAGGAAGGCATCGCGGAAAGGCCGGGCCTCGGCCGGAAGCCCGGCCTGCAACAGGGCCGACACCGCGCCGATCCCAAGGCCCGCGGCAACGGCGCCCGACAGGCTGCCCATGCCGCCAACCACCGTGGCGATAAAGGCGACGAGCATGATCTGCCCGCCCATCCGCACATCGGCGACGCCGGTCTGCGCCACCAGCACCAGCGCCACCACAGCCGCAAGCCCGCCCGACAGGGCAAATGCGCCGGAAATCACCCGGTTGGCCCGCACGCCCAGCATGCGCGCCATGGCGAAATCTTCGGCAGCGGCCCGCATTTCCAGCCCGATCCGGGTGCGGCGCAGCATCACGGCAAGGCCCAGCAGAATGGCCAGAACGGCGGCAATCACGATGAGTTGCAGCAGCGGCACCTCGGCCGGGCCAACCTGCACCGGGTGGCCAAGCTCGGCCCAGAGGCTGACGGCCTTGGGCCGCCCGCCATAAAGCACCAGAAGCAGGTTCTGCAGCGCCACGCCAAGTGCAAAGCTGCCCACCATCAGCGCCACGGGCGAGGCATTGCGCATCGGTCGGAACACCAGCGCCTCGGCCAACAGGGCCAGGCCCGCGCCAAAGGCCAGCATGACGGGCACCAGCACCAGCGCCGGCAGGCGGCCAAGGCCCAGAACGGCCATGGCATCGGTTGATGGCAGGATCAGGGCAAAGACCGCGCAGGCGATGAACTGGCCATGGGCAAAGTTGACCAGTTTCATCACGCCAAAGATCAGCGCGATGCCAAGCGCGGCGATGGCATAGATGCCCCCCAGCGCCAACGCGTCGAAAAACAGTTGCAGGCTCATGTCGGGGCTCCGAAATAGGCTTCGGTCAGAAGGTCACGGGCGGCGAAACCGGTGGCATCACCATCGGCCACGATGCGGCCACTGCGCATCAGCAGCATCCGCCCCCCCACCCGCGCGGCGCGGGCCGAGGATTGTTCGACGATGATCATGGTCAGGCCGCGCAGGGTTTGCAGGTCGGTCAGGCGGTCATAGACCTCGTCCACCACCTTGGGCGCGAGGCCAAGCGAGGGTTCGTCCACCAGAATGACCTTGGGGTTGGTCATCAGCGCACGGCTGATTGCCAGCATCTGCTGCTGACCGCCCGAAAGCGCGCCGGCAGGCGCCCGTGCCCTTTCGCGCAGGATCGGAAAGGCGTTGAACACGGTTTCCAGATCATCGGCGACAGCCCCCCGGTCGCGCCGCATCCCGGTGCCGACCATCAGGTTTTCCTGCACCGTCAGACCGGCAAAGATGCGTCGCCCCTCGGGCACCATCGACAGGCCGCGCCGGGCAATCGCCTCGGGTCCAAGGCCCGAGAGAATGTCACCATCCATCTCGATCCGGCCATGGGCCGCGCGCACCGCGCCTGCCAGCGCCGACAGAAGCGAGGATTTCCCTGCACCATTCGGCCCCGAGATGAACACCCGTTCGCCTTCGACCACCGTAAAGGATACTTCGGCAAGGGCGGTCAGCTTGCCATAGCGCACCGCCAGATCATGCACCGCGAGTTTCGACATCACGCGGCCTCCGTCACATTGGCGCCAAGATAGGCCTCGCGCACGGCGGCGCTGCCGAGGATCACCTTGCGGTCCCCGCGTTCGATCACCCGGCCGCCATCCAGCACCACGACATCGGCCGCAACCGACAGCACCAGACCGACGTTGTGTTCGATCAACAGGCAGCCGATGCCGCGTTCAGTGGCGATCCGCCGGATCAGGGCAGCAAGATCGGCTGCCTCGGCCTCGGACATGCCGGCGGCGGGTTCATCCAGTAGCAGGAACCTTGGCCCGCCCATCAAGGCACGCGCAATCGCCACACGGCGTTCGTCGGTATAGGGCAGGCCGGCGGCGGGGCGGCTTTCCAGCGCGGAAATTCCCATCCACGCCAGAAGGTCGCTGGCCTCATGTTCCGCCGCCGCGCGGCGCTGGCCAAGGCCAACACCGGTGCAGGCCAGATTGTCCAGCACGTCCAGGCCGGTGAACAGCCGGCCCGCCTGAAAGGTGCGCGCGACCCCGGAGCGGCGCAGGCGATGCGCCCCGAGGTTTGACACATCGCGCCCCTCCAGCATCACCCGCCCCGTCGTCGGGTGCTGAAAGCCGGTCAGGACGTTGACGCAGGTGGTTTTCCCTGCGCCGTTCGGCCCGATCAGGCCGACGACCTGCCCCGGCGCGACGGTCAGGTTGACCCCGCTCAGCGCCCGGAAGCCGCCAAAGGCGACCCCCACCTCTTCCAGCGCAAGGACCATGTCAGGCCACCTCGACCGCGCGGCGGGTCTGCGGGGCGGTCTGTTCGGCGACTTGCGTCACCACATAGACGGCCGAGGCATCCAGTTCCGCCATCCAGCCCGGTTCGATCACGATGGTCGTCGTGACCTCTTGAATGACCGCAGGCCCGGTGATGCGGTCGCCCGCGCCCAGAAGCGCCCCGTCATAGACCGGGGTTTCATGCGCCAGACCTTCACCGTTGAAGATCATCTCGCGCGTGCCTTTCAGTGCAGCGTGGGCACCCTTGCCGGGGGCCACGGTCATGCGTGCGGGCTTGTCCACCGCGCCGGTGATCGCGCTTTCGACGTTCACCACCTCGACCGCCGAATGCGGCTCGGAGTAGGTATACAGCTCTTCATGGCGGGCGTGGAAAGCGGCCTTCAGGCGTTCCAGCGCGGCCTCGGTCACTTCGAAGGGCTCGATGTCCACCGTGCATTCATGGACCTGGCCGACATAGCGCATGTCAAGGCTGCGCCGCACCGAAATGGTGTCATCGGTAAAGCCATCGGCCTGCAGATCGCCACGGCCGCGGGCCTCAAGGCTGTTGAACAGGCGGTCCAGACGCTGGGCGGCATCTGCCCCTTCCAGACGCACCGGCGCGGGGGCCATGTAGTTGTATTTCACATCCGACAGGATCTGGCCAAAGGCGCACAGCCCCGAGGCGAGCTTGGAAATCAGCACCTTGCGGATGCCCATTTCACGGGCCAGCGCCGTGATATGCGCCGCCGTCGCCCCGCCCGCACAGTTCAGCACGAAATCACGCGGGTCGCGGTTCAGACCAACCGCCAAAAAGGCGACCAATCCAAAAAAAAGGACCAAGGGAATTAAAAACTTTTTCACAACATGCCTCCAGACGGCTTAGCTCAAACTGTCTGCCGATTTGCGATAGCGTCGATCACTGACGGCCAACAAGCCACCCAAGACCATCAAGATGGCGCCGTACCAGAGCCAGGACACAAAGGGCTTGTAAAACACCCGCACGCTCCACTGCGGTTTGTCGCCTTCAATCGATTCACCCAAGGACACATACAG
>JALQYS010000409.1 GCA_023254015.1 Paracoccaceae bacterium | reverse complement strand
GTAGCGTGCCGTGGCAGCGTGCATCATTTCAACCGCGCAACATGCCAAGCCAAAAGTCATGGGCCACAAAGAACCCGTCCTCCTCGACCGCGCCGGTCACCGCCAGATTGGTTCGTCCGGCCTCGACCCGGATAAAGCGGTTGTCGTAATCCACCTCCAGCACCCGGTTCATCCGGCTGATGCCCAGCACGACGCTGTCGGCCGTGGGCAGCGCGCCGCCGGCCAGCGACGTGCCCGACCCGCGCGGCACGACCGGCACCCCCATGGCATTGCAGATCCTCAGCGCGGCCGCGACCTCTTCGGTGGTGCGGGGCAGGACAACGGCCAGCGGCTGGCAGGCATAGGCCGACAGCGCATCACATTCATAGGCGCGGGTTTCTTCGGGGGCATCAATCACCGCATCAGCTGGCAGCACGTCGCGCAGCGCGGCCACGACGGCGGGCTTTCGGGCAAGGATCACCTGATCCGGGATCGGCATCTGCATGATGGCCTCCGCGCGGCGTTGCTTTGGTAAAAAATTATAACCACTTGCCTTGTGTGGCAAGCGAAGGATGGGCAGGCCCCGTGCCAGACGAAGTGCCGCCTGCCAAATCGCAGCGCGGTGGTCGGGGCCAGTGTCAGATCGCCGGGGGGCGTCGGCGCCCCTCGGCCAGCCAGGCTGCCACGGCCAGCCCCGCCGCAAGCCCCAGCAAAAGCCAGCCCGGCACCAGCGGCGCCACCCGCAGATCCTCGGTGACATAGGCCCTGCGTGGGGTATAGCCCAGCCAGCCGCGCCCGGCGGCGGGCCGGCCTTCGCGCACGGGGCGCAGGGTGGGAAAGCCATCCTCCAGCCGCAGGATGCCGCCCTGCAGCCCGTCGACCACCGGCTGCATCGCTGTCCCCGAGGCCAGCGTTTCGACGAATTCCCGCGGCGCAGCCGGGCCAACAGCCACAACGCGGGTCAGTCCATCCTGCTCCAGCCGATAAAGCCCCACCATCGGCGCCTTCCAGTCGGTCTGGAACCGGCCCGGGCTGCGTTGCGGCAAGGTGAGTTTGGTCTGCGTGCCATCCGGCGCGGTGATGGTCAGCGCGCCGGGTGGATTTTCCTGAATGGTGCGGCGGGTCAGGCGCAGCACGTCGCCGGTCACCCCGGCCATCAGCGCCTCTTCTTCCAGTTCGGGCTCTTTCAGCATCCAGTGGGCCAGGCGTTTCAGCAGTTCCATCTGCGGCCCGCCGCCTTCGAACCCCCGGCCCCATAGCCAGGCGTGATCTGACGCCAGAACGGCAATGCGCCCCTGATCGACGCGGTCCAGCACCAGCAAGGGCCGATCCCCCGGCCCCGACATCGCCACCTGCCCGCGCAAGAGCTCGACCTCGGTCAGCCGGAACCAGCGGCCCCATCCGCCTTCGGGGGCGAGGGCGTCCAGCCCCTCGGTCACCGGGTGGCGACGGCCAAGATCGGTCAGAGCGGGGCGGAACGGCTCTTCGATCACCTGGGCCGTGGGGGCCACCGGCAGGATTTCGGCCAGGGGCGAGCGCCAGAGGCTGTCCACCGCACCGAACTCGGGCCCGGCGGCCACCAGAACCGTGCCACCGCCCCGGACATAGGAAACGACATTGTCGATGTATTCCATCGGCAGGATGCCCCGCATGCGGTAGCGGTCAAAGATGATCAGGTCGAACTCGTTGATCTTTTCGACAAAGAGTTCGCGTGTGGGAAAGGCGATCAGCGCCAGCTCGTCCACCGGCACGCCATCCTGCTTTTCCGGTGGGCGCAGGATGGTGAAATGCACCAGATCCACCGCCGCGTCTGATTTCAGCAGGTTGCGCCAGACACGCTCGCCCGCATGGGGCTCTCCCGAGACCAGCAGCACCCGCAAGCGGTCACGCACGCCGTTGATCTGCACCACGGCGGCATTGTTCCGGTCGGTGAGTTCGCCATCCACCGGCGCGACAGAGAAATGCAGCACATTCTGTCCGCCGTGGGGCAGGGTGACGGGCAGTTCAAGGTCGGTGTTGACCGGAACCGAGAAGGTAACCGGGGCATCGGCATCAACCGCGATCGTGATTTCGGCCTCTGCACCCAAGGCTGGCGCAGCGCCCTGATCTTCGATCCGCAGTTTCAGCAGGAATTCCTCGCCAATGATCGCAAAGGCAGGCGCGTCGGTGATGACAAGACGGCGGTCCCAATCCGTCTTGCGGCCTGTCAGCAGCACATGCAGAGGGGCGGGCAAGCTGGGGGCAAGGCCAGCATCATGCACCTGCCCGTCCGATATGATGACCGCCCCGGCAATGCGGGCGCGGGGTTCGGCGGCCATCGCCTCGGCCAGCGCGGTCATTGCCAGCGATCCGGCGTCTTTTTCGCCATCGGCGAAGCGCACCACCCGCAGTTCGGTATTTGGCAGGGCCGAAACCGCACGCTGCAAATCAGCAAGCGCCGCCGCGGTTTGCTGTGGCCGGTCGGCAAGCCCCTGGCTGGCGCTTTCGTCCACCACGGCGATGATGATGTCCGACAAGGGTTTGCGGGTTTCCTCTTGCAGCGACGGGTTGGCCAGCGCCGCCCCAAGCGTCGCCAAAGCCAGTGCGCGCAGGGGCCAGCCGCGCAGACCGCGCCACAGCGCAAACGCCACCATCACGGCGGCAACCGCCGCCAGCGCCCAGAGCAGGGGCAGGGGGATCAGCGGATCAAAGATCACCGTCCGGGTCATTGTCCCAGCCTTTCCAGAAGCGCCGGCACATGCACCTGATCGGATTTGTAGTTGCCCGTCAGCACATGCATCACGACGTTGATCCCGAAGCGGTAAGCCATTTCGCGCTGATCCTCGCCGGCAAGGCCGCGCCCGACCGGAAACATCGGCGCACCGCTGCCGTCAATGGCCCAGGCCGCGGCCCAGTCATTGCCACCGATGATCACAGGTGTCACCCCATCGTTGAGGTTGCGGAATGCCTGACCATCCTCGATCTCACCGGCGTCGGGAGGCGGGGCCTCGACCCACAGATCGGGGGAATTGTGGCGGCCGGGAAAGCCCTGCAACAGGTAAAAGCTGCGGGTCAGCACATGATCTTCGGGGATCAGGTCCAGCGGCGGCACATCCAGCCCGGCGGCCAAAAGCTGCAGCATCTCAGCCTCGGCCGTCAGCCCGCCCAGTCCGGCAATATCGGCATCGCGGGTATCAAACAGGATCATGCCGCCCGTGCGCAGAAAGGCGTTCAGCTTGGCATAGGCACGCGACGAAGGGATGGGCTGGTCAGGCGTGATCGGCCAGTAGAGGAAGGGATAAAAGGCCAACTCATCCTTTTCCAGATCAACACCCATGGGCGGTTCCGGCTCGACCGAGGTGCGCAGCCAAAGCTGGTCGCCAAGGCCGCGCAACCCGGCGTCGGCAATGGTGTCAATCTCGGTGTTGCCG
>JALQYS010000363.1 GCA_023254015.1 Paracoccaceae bacterium | reverse complement strand
CCCAGAAGCGTGCTTTGGCTGGCCGTCTCACCCAGTAAGAGCCAGACCCAGATCGGGGCAAGGATGTTCTCGATCGAGGAGATCAGTGTCAGTTCGGCCGTCGGCAGCGCCTTTGACCCAAAGGTATAAAGCGCCATGCCGACCGTCAGCACAACCGCCCCAAGCGCCATGGACATCCCGATGTCGCGGGCGCTGGCCGCAACCGTCTGTCCCAGGATGGCGGCCAGGCCGAAGGCCGCGATCATCGACAGCACCCCGCCCAGCAGGACCGTGGGCAGGCTGTCCTCGACATGGCCCCAGCGCAGCGAGACCGAAAACACCGAAAAGCCCGCGGCCGAGATCAGGGCGGCGATATTGCCATCCATCCGCCCGCCGCCAAAACCGCCGCCGATCATCACAAAGATGCCCGCCCCCGCCAGCGCCATGGCGGCCCAGGTCGTGGCGGCCACCCGTTCGCCCAAGGCAGCCCAGCCCAGCAGCGCCGCCACGAAAGGCGCGGCCGAATACAGGAACACGGCGTTGGCCACGGTCGTCGCCTGCAGCGCATAGATGGCCCCGGCATAGGCCGCGACCAACCCCAGCGCGCCGACAAACCCCGGCAGCCCGACGGCGCGCAAGCCCGCCAGTACGCGCCCGCCCGTGCGCCAGTGCAGAAAGACCCAGAGCACCGGCAAAAGCCCGGCCGAGCGCCAGAACATCACCGAGGCCGCCCCCGCCTCGTCGATCTGACGCACCACCAGCCCGATGGAGGACCACAGGATACCCGCCCCCAGCACCAGTGCCACGCCTTTTCCATATGTCATGCCTGCCCCCGCCTTTCGGGCAGATGGCCGCATTTCGGCGGGTCTGGCTGTCTTGATTGCGACCTTACAGCACGGGGATCGGGTCGGGGGCCAGAATTTCGCCGGCCTCCAGCAGCAGATCCTCGCGGAACTGATCGGCCACAAGCTGCACCCCAACCGGGGTGCGGCCCTGTTTGCCGGTGGTGATGGTCAGCCCCGGCAGGCCCATGAAGGGCGTGGCGATCAGCGGCATCTGCGCCGCCAGCACCCGGTCAAAGCCCGCTTCGTCGGCCACATCCAGCTGGTCGGGGAAGGGCAATTCGCCCGAAACCGGGCAGAGGACCAGTGGCCAGTCAGCCAGAAAGCCGCGCCAGAGCCGCGTCAACCGAGCGCGGGCCCTAAGCGTGTCCATCAGCCCCGCCAAGTCGATCTCGGGGCAGTGGCGGGTCATCTGGGCATAGACGAAATTGGCGTCCGCGT
This sequence comes from Paracoccaceae bacterium, assembly GCA_023254015.1. GTDB lineage: Bacteria > Pseudomonadota > Alphaproteobacteria > Rhodobacterales > Rhodobacteraceae > Tabrizicola_A. Next base: position 4,190 of record JALQYS010000363.1, on the reverse strand, counting down.
CGTTTTCGGCCTTCAGCCCGGCCAGCCCGGTATGGCGGAACTCGGCCATCCAGAGCCGCAGTTGCAGGGTAATCGCCTCGGCCCAGGGCGGCGTGGCGACGGGTTCCACCTCATAGCCAGCCGCGCGCAGGGTGTCGGCGGCGGCGCGCAGGGCGGCGCGCACCGGTTCGGCCACGGCCATGCCATCAGGCGCCTCGACATAGGCCACCCGACGGCGGGCGGGGGCGCCGGTCAGCGGCATCGGCTGATACCAGGGATCGCGCAGGTCGGGCGCGGCCATGGCCGCCAGCGCCAGCCGCAGATCGGCAACCGAGCGGGCCAAGGGCCCCGAGACGGCCATCAACTGCCCGCCGATCAGCCGGTCGCCCGCCGTGGGGTTGAAGGCGGCCACCCGCCCCAGCGAGGGGCGCAGCCCGTGCACCCCACAGGCATAGGCTGGATAGCGGATGGAGCCGGCGATATCGGTGCCGTGGCCGATCGCCCCCATGCCGGTGGCAACCGCCACACCGGCCCCGCCGGACGAGCCGCCGGGCGTCAGGGCCGCATCATGCGGGTTCCGGGTGGCCCCATGCAGGCCGTTTCGGGTGAACCAGCGCAGAGAAAAGGCGGGCGTGTTGCTGCGCCCGACAATCACCGCGCCCGCCCGCCGCAGGCTGGCCACCACAGGGTTGTCCTGATCGGCGATCAGGTCTTTCTGGGTGACAAGGCCGTTGGTCGTGGCCTGCCCGGCCTGATCGACATTGACCTTGATCGTAACCGGCACACCGGCCAAAGACCCCAGCGTCTCGCCTCGGGCGCGGGCGGCGTCGATGGCGGCGGCGGTGGCCAGCGCTGTCTCATCCAAGCGCTGGACGATGGCATTCAGCGCCGGGTTCAGCCGGTCGATCCGGTCGAGCGCGGCCCTTGTCACCTCGACAGCCGACAGATCACCCCGGGCGACAAGGGCGGCGGTTTCGCTGGCGGTCAGCGTGGCAGGATCGGTCATCTCAATACCCCCGCGCGCGATCAACCAGATTGAGCAACGGCTCCCCGGCCTCGCCCCGGCGGATGTTTTCGGCGATCACCTCAGCGGCGGTTTCGGGCCTTGTGTCGGCGGCAATATGCGGCGTGACGGTGATGCGCGGATGGGCCCAGAACGGGTGGTCGGCGGGCAGGGGTTCGATGCGGAACACATCCAGCGTGGCATGGGCCAGATGGCCCGCATCCAGCGCGGCCAGAAGTGCTGCATCGTCGATCAGCGCGCCGCGTCCGGGGTTCATCACCACCGCGCCCGGCTTCATCCAGCCGATGGTTTCGCTGTTGAGCGTGTTTTCGGTCTCTGCCGTGCGGGGCAAGAGCGTCACCACGAAATCCGCGCCCGAAAGTGCGGCCCGCAGCCCCTCGCTGCCGTAGTGGCAGACAAGCCCGGTCAGGGATTTCGGGCTGCGCGACCAGCCTTCAACCCGAAACCTCAGCGCCTGCAAGGCCCGCGCGGCGGCCTCTCCAAGCGCGCCCATGCCCAGCATCGCAACCTTGCGATCCCGCGCAAGCGGCGGGCAATCGTGGTTCCATGTCCGGTCAGGGGCCACGGTGTAGCGGTCGATGTTCAGATGATGGCGCATCGTATGGCCCACCACCCATTCCACCATGCCCTCGGTCAGACCCGGATCGACCATCCGGCACAGGGGCTGCGTCAGGGTGGCGTTGCCGACAATCCGTTCAACCCCCGCCCAAAGGTTCAGCACCGCCTTGGTGCCGGTGTAGGGGGTGAAATCCTGCAAGGGGGAGTTCGGGGCGTAGACGATGTAATCCACCGCGTCCGGCGGGGCGGTATCAACCAGCCGGGCGTCGATGCCAGCAGCGTTCAGGGCGCGGCGGATGGGGGGGCCGTAACGGTCATTGTTGGCGGGGCCAGCGGCCATGAGAACGGTCAGGGGCATGGGCGGTTCCTTTTCTGCCCGGCGATGCTAGGCAGGTGCGCGGCCCACCGCAAGCCGTGGCTAACCCGCCAATGTCAGCGCCGCGTTCACCGCCAGGGCGATGATCACCGTGTTGTAGAAAAAGGCCAGCACCGCATGGGCCAGCACCATCCGCCGCATCGCGCCGCTTACCACCACCACATCGCTGGTCTGGGCCGTCATGCCGATGGTGAAGGCGAAATAGAGAAAGTCCCAAGGCGCAGGGGCCTCGGTTCCGGGGAAGGTCAGTTGCGGCTGACCGGGGGTGGCATAGTGCAGATGGGCATAGCGGAAGGCCGCCAGCGTCTGCACCACCGCCCAGCCCAGCGGCACGGCGGCCAGCGCCAGCAGATCACCAAGGCCCGAGCTTGCCCCGGCAGGTCGCGCCACGACCACCAGCACCGCCACGACCGAGGCCGTCACCGCCGCCACCGCCAGCACAAGGATCAGCGGCGCGCCCTCGTCGCCGTCGGCGGCATGGCGGCGCAGGTCCTGGCCGGTGGTGGCGCGGGCGTAGTGCACCATCAGCAAGAGATACCCCAGCGCAAAGCCGTTGAAGCCGGCAAGGGTCGACAGGATCCCATCCAGCCCGGTTGTCTTGTGGATCAGGCCGAAAAGCCCGATCCCCAGCCCCAAGGCCACAAGAAACCGGCCATGTCGGCTGTGGCGAGCGGCCATGGCGTCACCGCAACCGGTGGACGATGGCGCTTTGCACAAGGCCAAAGGCCAGCATGATGACCAGCGTGGCCGACCCGCCATAGCTGAGCAGCGGCAAGGGCACCCCCACCACCGGGGCCATGCCCATCACCATCGACAGGTTGATCGCCAGATAGAGAAAGAAGTTCACGGCGATGCCGATGATCAGAAGCTGGCTGAAGCGGTCCTTGTTCTGGATCGCCGCCCAGATCAGGAACACCAGGATCAGCCCGTAAAGCAACAGAAGCGAGATCGTGCCGACAAAGCCGAACTCTTCGCCCAGCGTGGTAAAGATGAAGTCGGTGTGCTTTTCGGGCAGGAAGTTCAGCCGGCTTTGCGTGCCCTGCATGAACCCCTTGCCCGCCCATCCGCCCGACCCCAGCGCAATCTTGGCCTGAATGATGTTATATCCCGCGCCCAAAGGGTCGGCCGCGGGGTTCAGGAAGGTGTCGATCCGGGTGTATTGGTAGTCATGCAGCAATTGCCAGGGCGTGCCGCGCGTCAGGAACACCGCCGCCACCGCCCCCACCACCAGCGCCAGAACCGCGCCGAAATACCACAGGCTGACGCCGGCCGCGAACATCACCCCCGCCCCCACCACCAGAAGCATGATCGAGGTGCCAAGGTTCGGCTGCATCAGCACAAGGATGGTCGGCGCCACGATCAGCGCCGCCGGGATAAGCACCCACAGCGGGCGTGACACCTTCTTGTCGTCCAGCGCGTCGTAGTAGTTGGCCAGCGCCATCACCAGCGTGACCTTCATCAGCTCGGACGGTTGCAACCGCATGAAGCCCAGATCGATCCAGCGCTGCGCGCCCATGCCGACCGTGCCGAAGAATTCGACGATCAGCAGAAGAATGATCGACAGCCCATAGGCCAGCCCCGCCATCGACCGCCAGAACCAGATCGGCGTGAAGGCAACGATGAACATCAGCACAAGGCCCATGACATAGCGCTTCATCTGCGGCTCGGCCCACAGATCCAGACGCCCGCCGGCGATGGAGTAAAGCATCAGCCAGCCCATGGCCGCCACCGCCGTGACCACCAGAACCAGCGCCCAGTTCAGGGCGAAGACCTTGGCAAAGCCCGTCGGGGCCGTCTTGACGCGATATTCCAGAAAGCTCATCGCGCGCCTCTCAGGTGTCGGATGGCGCGGGGGGGCTGCCGTCCTCGGCCCGCAAGGGCAGGCGGGTCAGCAGGCTTTCCATCCGCCCGCGCTGGTCGGAAGGATAGGCCTCCAGCGGTGGCACGGTGCCATAAAGCGCCCGCAGCAGCGCATCGCGCGCAATCGGCGCGGCTGCGGTCGAGCCGCCGCCGCCATGTTCCACCACCACCGCCACCGCATAGCGCGGGGCGTCAAACGGCGCGAACCCGACAAACAGCGCATGGTCGCGCTGCTTCCACGGCAGGGCATCATTGGACACAACGCCCGTATCCCGTTCGGCGGTCGAGATGTTGCGCACCTGCGCGGTGCCGGTCTTGCCCGCCATCAGCATGGTTTCGTCTGCGATGCGGGCCGAGCGGGCCGTGCCATGCGCGCCGTTCATCACCTCGAAC
>JALQYS010000357.1 GCA_023254015.1 Paracoccaceae bacterium | reverse complement strand
AAGGGTGTCATGGTGCGCGGGGGGAACAGATCGGCGAGGCGCCCGCCAGATCGCAGCGCGGCAGGTTGAAGGTGCCATATTCGTAGATATCGCGCTCGCCGGGAATCGGATTTACCCAGATCACGCCGGCCACATCGCTGGCCCCAATGCCGCCAAAGGCCCCGTCATAGCCGCCGATCACGCCATCCGGTGCGCCCAGATACTCCACATCGCCAAGGAAGGTGCCATTGTCCGAGATTCCGGTTTCGCGAAGCGCAAGGTCTGTCAGCCGATCTGTCTTGATCTCGCGCGTGGTGCCGTCTGATTTCAGCAGCGTGATCTTGGTGACCCGGTTGCCGTCGCGGTCGAACAGCCGCCGCCGTGTGATGCCGCCTTCAACCACTTCCGGATCGCCGGTGCCTGCCGCGGTGAACTGGGCGTTCACCTGAATGATCCCGCGCACCGACAGCGGCTCTTGCGGTTGGACCGGGTCGGGGCGCGGCGGACCGTTGGGATCGGCCGGGCCGGGCACGAACACGCCCGCATAGGCGCCGTAATAAGAGAATGTGCCGGCCTCTGGCCCCGGCGTGGGCGAGGGGCTGCTGGCGATGTCGGGACGTGTATAGCCCGTCAGCCGCACCCAACCGCCGCCGCCATTGTGTTCGTTGAACTGCCCACCATCGGCACTGGCCAGCGCCAGCAGCGTCTGGCGTTCATTCTCGGCCACATAGGCCAGGTAGGACCGCGTCATCGCGGTTTCCTGAAACTCATAGGCCAGATAGCGCGGATGGCTGCCGTGTTTGGGGATGTCCATCTCCTTCTTGCGCTTGAAGGTGCCGAACTGGCCCGAGGAACTGACCCCCGCCATGTCGATCGACAGCGTGGTGCCATCGTATTGAAAACTGCGCATGTCCTTGACGGCGTTGTCATTGTCCGTCGCCGGCACCGGGTCTTCCGGATCGACGGGCACTTCGGGATCGATCGGGTCCACGACCTTGAAGGGGCTGCCCCCACAAGCTGCCACGACCAGAAGCGCGGCCAAAGCCGCCCGATAAGCACCCATGTTCTGCCTCACATTGTTCTCTTTTGACGAAAAGATGCCCGCAAGTGCCCGGCAAGTCAAAACTTATCCACCGCAGGCCGATACATGGAGCAACCCGCTGATGCAGCCGGGCATCACGCCGCGGCTTGCGATTTCCCTCGGGGCCGTCCCCCAGATATAGTGGCCCGCGACTCATTTTCCTGCCTGAAAGGCCAGACCCATGCCGTTGACCCCCGACCAGATCGCCGAAATCGAAGCCGCCCGCGCCACGCCGCGCCCGACGCTGCGCGCGGTGTCCGAAGGGATGGAGGCGCATCTTTACCGCGCGCATGAGGTGCTGGACCACGGCTTCATCCGCGTCATCGACTATATGGGCGATGATGCTGCCATCGTTCAGGCCGCGCGCGTCAGTTACGGGGCGGGCACCAAACATGTGCAGAACGACGAAGGCCTGATCCGCTATCTCATGCGCCACTGGCACTCGACCCCGTTCGAGATGTGCGAGGTGAAACTCCACGTCAAACTGCCGGTCTTTGTCGCCCGCCAGTGGATTCGGCACCGCACCGCCAATGTGAACGAATATTCGGCGCGTTATTCCATCCTGGACCGCGAGTTCTACATCCCGCAGCCCGAACAGCTTGCCGCGCAATCCACGGTGAACAATCAGGGCCGGGGCGAGGTGCTGACGGGCGCGGAATCCGCCCGCGTGCTGGAGATTTTGAAACGCGACGCCGCCCAGTGCTATGACGATTACGAGGCGATGCTTTCCCAGGACGGCCAACAGGGCCTTGCCCGGGAACTGGCGCGGATGAACCTGCCGATGAACATCTATACCCAGTGGTATTGGAAAACCGACCTGCACAACCTCTTCCACTTCCTGCGCCTGCGGGCAGATGCCCACGCCCAGTATGAGATCCGCGTCTATGCCGAGGCGATTGCGGCTACGGTGAAAGACTGGGTGCCCTTGGCGTTTGCGGCGTTCGAGGATTACCGGATGGGCGGGGTGACGTTGAGCGCGAAGGCGATTGCGGTGTTGAAACGGCAACTTAAGGGTGAGAAGGTGGGGCAGGAAGAATCCGGCATGTCGAAGGGCGAGTGGCGGGAGTTTATGGAGGTTTGG
>JALQYS010000298.1 GCA_023254015.1 Paracoccaceae bacterium | reverse complement strand
GTCGGCGTCATCCCCGACGAGCAGTTGGTGGAAAAGGTGCCCAGCTTGAAGCCGCCGGAGAGCATCCGGTTCTGTGTCATGGTCATAACCCTGTCAGTTGGAGGTTTCGTTTTATTTTATGTTTGAAAGTCTATCCTAAATCCGCATTGCGTCAACGGTTTTGACAAGGCAGAGTGAACGGGGCGCAGCGGGGCCGGGGATGGCAGAAAAAACTCTTCAAACTCAAACAAATAAGCAGGATATCGCTTTGGACCGCCGCTGGCATCTGGCGCAATCGGCGGCCGAGGTCGATACGACCGAGCTCGAGTTTGCCCTGATGCGGGCCTTTGAGGGATTCGGTCGCTGGCAGACGGAATGTCTGGCCTCGGTCTGCGATCTGGCGGCGACGGGGCCCGAAAACGCCATGCTGCATATCATCCGCATGAACGACCGGCCGAAAAGCCTGAAAGAGATCGCGCGGCTGATGAACCGCGACGATGTGCCGAACCTGCAATACAGTCTGCGCAAGCTTCTGGGGGCGGGGCTGATCCTGCGGCTTGGCGCCGGGCGGTCGGGGGTGACCTATGACTGCACCGAAGAGGGGCGGCGCGTGACCGAGGATTATGCCTTGGTGCGGCGCAAGCTTTTGCTGGCCGAGATTGCTGCCGTGCCGGGCTTTGCCCAAAGGCTGGCAGAGGCCAGCCGCGCGCTGAACCTCTTGTCGGGCATCTATGAGGAAATCGCGCGGGTGGCGGCCACCCACCGGCGCAGTTAACCCTTCAGGATCTGCGCCAGCGCCTGATGAAGGCGCGCAACCCCCGTTTCGGTGGTGATGATGCCGGGCGACAGGCGCAGGGTCTGGCTGCGGTTGTCCGTCGTGATGCCTTGGGCACGCAAGGTTGCCACAACGGCTGCAGCCGGGTGGCAATCCGGCAGGCGCAGCATGACCGAGCCGCCGCGTCTGGCCTCGTCGCGTGGGGTAACGGGCGGCAGGGCCAGATCGTCGGCCATCTGGAACAGCTGCGCGGTCAGGCGGCGGTTGTGGGCAAGAATCGCGCCCTGGTCCTGTGCGGCGTGCCAATCCATCGCGGGTAGGCTGGCCAGCGCCGCCATGCAGCCCGGCGTGCCATTGTCGAACCGGCGGATGTCGGGGGCATAGCTGAACCGGGTGATGTCCCAGTTGAACGGGTTTTCCTGGCTGAACCAGCCGCGCAACTCGGGCGTCAGGTGGGGCGTCAGGCGGGGGGTGACGTAAAGGATGCCCGCGCCCGGCGTGCCGCACATCCATTTCAGGCTGGTCGTCACCGCGAAATCCACCTCGGGGGCCTGAACGTCAAACGGCAAAAGGCCCACGCCCTGCGTCACGTCCACCCCGATCAGGCTGCCCATGCGCCGGCCATGGGCGACCATCGCAGCGAGGTTGATGCGGTGCGAGGTGGTGGAGGACACCCAGGTCAGCAGCGCAAGGCCGACATCGGGCGTCCAGGCCTCAAGGAAATCCTCATCCTCGACATGGGCCGCGCCTTGACGGAACGGCACGGTTTTCAGGGTGAAGCCATGCCTTTCCGCCATGCCGTTCAAGAGGAAGTGGTTCGAGGGAAAGCAGTCGGCCCCGACCAGAACCGTCCGCCCCTGCAGGTGACCCTTTGGCAGTGACAACAACAGGCTGTGAAACGCCGAAGTGACGTTTTCAAAGGTGGTCACCGTGTTCGGACCGGCGTTCAGGATCGCGCGCCAGCGGTCGATGAACCGGGCGCGCAGCGGCAGGACATGGCCCCACTGGCTGTCATCCGCGCGGCCCCAGACGGTGGCGAATTCGGTCAGGGCGCGGGCGAGGTCTGCCTCTTTGCCCGGATACATGCCGATGGAGTGATAAAGGAAATAGGCGTCAGACATCGGTCAATCCGGGGGCTGGGGTGTAACGGGGCTTCAGGTCTGTCGGGGCGGCGGCCTGAAGGGCGGCAAGAGTGGCCAGAACGGCAGGGCGGCCATGGCGGGCCAGCGCCTCGAACGGGCCGCGGGGGAAATTCAGCCCCAGCTTCATCGCGGTATCGATGCCCTCTGCCGTGGTGCCGCCTTCGCAGAGCAGCCAATGCGCCTCGTTGATGAGCGTGGCCTCGATGCGCAGGGCGATGGCCTCGGCATCGGCGGGGGCCGGGCCGGGCCGGGCGGGGTGAAGGAACCCCTGACCGGACTTCCGCCCCAGATGGCCCTTGGCCACCTGCGCCTCAAGCGCGGGAAAGACGTGATAGCGCGGATGGTTGCCCATGGCGGTCCGCATGCCTTGGGTCGCGGCAAGGTTGATGTCGGCGCCGACCAGATCGATCAGCGACAGCGGCCCAAGGCGATATCCGGCGGCCAGCATCGCCGCATCAATGTCAGAGGCGCTACGCCCTTCGGCCAGAAGCGCCAGCGCCTCGCCATAGAAAGGTCGGGCGCAGCGGTTGACGACAAACCCCGGACGGTCTGGGCATTCGACGACGGTTTTTCCTGATTTTTCAGAGATTTCCCGCGCGATGTTGATGCTTTTTCTCAAGGTGCCATCGTGCGGCGCAAGTTCCACCAGCTTCATCACGGTCGGCGGGTTGAAGAAATGCAGCGCCAGAACCCGCTCGGGGTGGCGCAATCCTGCGGCGATGTCGCGGACCGGGATTGAAGAGGTGTTGGTGGCCAGCACGCAGTCGGGCCGCACGATGCCTTCCAGCGTGGCAAAAAGCCCCTGCTTGGCCGCAAGCTTTTCGACAATCGCCTCGATCACCAGATCGCAGGGGGCGAAACCGGCAAGGGTTTCGACGATCATCAGATTGGCCAGCGTGGCCGCGCGGGCTTCGGGCGCGAGCTTGCCTGCGGTGACGCGGGCCTCAAGCGCCTCGGCCATGCGGGCGGCGGCATTGGCGCGGGCGGGCTCATGGGCGTCGGTGGCGATCACCTGAAAGCCTGCGGCGGCGTAAACCTGCGCGATGCCAAGGCCCATGGTGCCAAGGCCGACGACTCCGATCGTGGTCATTTTCCCGTGAACTCCGGTTTGCGTTTCTCGCGGAAGGCGCGGATGCCTTCGGTCTTGTCGGCGCTGTCCAGGAGGCGCTCGAAGGCCAGACGCTCCTCGGGCAGCGCAAGCGCTTTCTCGTCGCCGGCGACCAGCGTGGCCTTGGCGGCCTGCAGGGCCAGCGGTGCGCGTTTGCACATCCGTGCAATGATGGTTTCGGCCTCGGGCAGGGCGGGGCCCTGGGCAAGCCAGCCGGCGATGCCCCAGGCGTAAGCGGTCTCGGCGTCGATGATCTCACCGCCCAGAACCATGCGCGTCGCCCGCGCCCGGCCCACCAGCGCGAGCAGGCGCTGCGCCCCACCGGCGCCGGGGATGATGCCCAGATTGGTTTCCGGCAGGCCCAGTTTGGCATCGGCGCCAAGAACGATCATGTCGGCCATCAGCGCCAGTTCAAATCCGCCGCCAAGGGCAAAGCCGTCCACCGCCGCCACCAGCGGCTTGGGGAAGGCGCGGATCGCCGCCCAATGGCCCTTGCGCGGGTCGACCGCCCCTTCGGCGGCCGTCTTGGTTTCAATCTCGGCAATGTCGGCGCCTGCGGCGAAGTTGCCGTCCGCCCCGCAGATCAGCGCCGCGCGGATCGCCGGATTATCGGCCGCCGCCGAGAGGGCCGCTGCCACCGCCCCTAGGACCGCCGTGTTCAGCGCATTTTTCGCCTCGGGGCGGTTCAGGGTGATCTTCACCCATGCGCCCATATCTTGAAGAATGACCTGTTCCATGGGGGGCACTGTGCGGCCCTGCGACAAATTATTCAAGATAGAAATTTCAAGCTTGAAATTGTTTTCGGCCGGTGTCACGCTTCGACTCATACGCGCCTTATGGAGGACGACGATGAAGATTCTTTGCCTTGGGGGCGGGCCTGCCGGCCTTTACTTCGCCATTTCGATGAAATTGCGCGACCCCTCGCATGATGTGACGGTGCTGGAGCGCAACAAGGCCAATGACACTTTTGGCTGGGGTGTGGTGCTGTCGGATGACGCGCTGGGGCGGATGCAGAAGAACGACCCCAAGTCGACCGATGCGATCCGGTCGAACTTTGCCTATTGGGACGATATTGCCGTGGTCCGCGGCGCCGAGCGCACCGTGTCGGGCGGTCATGGTTTTGCCGGGATCGGCCGCAAGCAGATGCTGATCCTCTTGCAGGAACGGGCGCGCGAGCTGGGCGTGAACATGAAGTTCGAGGCCGAGTTCAAGACCGCCGAGGAATACCGCAAGGATTATGATCTGGTCGTCGCCTCGGACGGGATCAACAGCCTTGTGCGCCGCGAATATGCCGATGTGTTCAAGCCCGACATCGATCAGCGTCTGGTGAAGTTCATCTGGCTGGGCACGCATCAGAAATTCGACGATGCCTTCACCTTCATCTTCGAGAAAACCGAATGGGGCTGGTTCTGGGCGCATGTCTATCAGTTCGACGACAACACCGCGACCTTCATCGTCGACTGCATGCCCGACACCTGGGACCGGGCCGGGTTCGAGACGATGACCAAAGAGGAAACCGTCGAAACCTGCCGCAAGATCTTTGAAAAGCATCTGGGCGGGCATGAGCTGATGTCGAATGCGGCCCACCTGCGCGGGTCAGCGGTCTGGATGCAGTTCCCCCGCGTGCTGTGCGAGCGGTGGTATAACGAAAACGTCGTTCTGATGGGCGATGCGGCGGCGACCGGGCACTATTCCATCGGTTCCGGCACGCGTCTGGCCTTTGACAGTGCGATCGCGCTGGCCAACTATCTGCATTCCGAGCCGACGCTGGAAGGCGCCTTCCAGCGCTATCAGGATGAACGGCGGATCGAGGTTCTGCGCCTGCAGTCGGCGGCCCGCAACAGCCTTGAGTGGTTCGAGCAGGTCGAGCGTTACCTCGACATGCCGATGCCGCAGTTCGCCTATTCGCTTCTGACCCGCAGTCAGCGGATTTCCCATGAAAACCTGCGCCTGCGTGATCCGAAATGGCTGAGCGAGAGCGAAGACTGGTATCAGGCGCAGGAGGGCGGCAAGCCCGGTCGCAAGCCGATGTTCGCGCCGTTCAAACTGCGTGAGATGACGCTTAAGAACCGCATCGTCATGTCGCCCATGGCGCAGTACAAGGCGGTGGATGGCTGCCCGACCGACTGGCATTTCGTGCATTACGCCGAACGCGCCAAGGGTGGGGCAGGGCTGATCTATACCGAAATGACCTGCGTCAGCCCCGAAGGCCGCATCACCCCCGGTTGTCCCGGTCTTTATGCCCCGGAACATGAGGCGGCCTGGAAGCGGCTGGCCGATTTCGTCCATGCCGAAACCTCGGCCAAGCTTTGCATCCAGATCGGCCACGCCGGTCGCAAGGGCTCGACTTGCGTGCCGTGGGATGGCGGGATTGATGCGCCTTTGGCTTCGGGCAACTGGCCGACCATGGCCGCCAGCGCCATCCCCTACAAGCCGGCGAATGCCGCGCCAAAGGCGATGGACCGCGCCGATATGGACCTTGTGAAGGCCCAGTTCGTCGCCGCCACCGAAATGGCCGCCCGCGCCGGCGTCGACATGATCGAGATGCACGCGGCCCATGGCTATCTTCTGGCCACCTTCATCAGCCCCGTGACCAACAAGCGGACCGATGAATACGGCGGCAGCCTTGAAAACCGCATGCGCTATCCGCTGGAAGTCTTTGCTGCGATGCGTGCGGCTTGGCCTGCGGACAAGCCGATGAGCGTGCGGATCTCGGCGCATGACTGGATCGACGGTGGTGTGACCCCGGATGAGGCTGTGGAGATTGCCAAGATGTTCCGCGCCGCCGGTGCCGACATCATCGACGTCTCCTCGGGCCAAACCGACCCGGCCGAAAAGCCGATCTATGGCCGGATGTTCCAGACCCCGTTCAGCGACCGCATCAAGAACGAGGCGGGTATCCCCACGATGACCGTCGGCAACATCAGCGACTACGATCAGGTCAACGGCATCCTGATGGCGGGCCGTGCCGATCTGGTCTGCCTGGCGCGGATGCATCTGGCCGATCCCTACTGGACGTTGCATGCTGCCGTGGCGCAGGACGATCAGGAATCGGAATGGCCAGCCCCCTACAAGGGCGGGCGCGACCTGATGTTCCGCTTGCGCGAACGACAGCAGGAGCAGCTTCGGGCATGACCTTGCAAGGCAAACGGGTGTTGATCACCGGGGGCGGCTCGGGCGCGGGGGAAAACCTTGCGCTCGGCTTTGCCGCCGCCGGGGCCGATGTGGTGATCGCGGGGCGCAGGCTCGACGCGCTGCAGGCGGTTGCCGCCAAGGCGCAGGGCATCCGCTGCGTGCAGGGCGACGTGACCGAGGAGACATCCGTGCAACGGATGTACGACGAGGCCGGGCCAGTGGATATCGTCATCGCCAATGCCGGCGCGGCCGAAAGTTCGGTGATGGCAAAAACCTCGCTTGACCAATGGAACGCCATGCTGGCGGTCAACCTGACCGGGGTTTTCCTGACCTTCCGGGCCGGGCTAAGCCAGTTTCAGGGCTGGGGGCGGCTGATTGCGGTGGCCTCCACCGCCGGGCTGAAAGGCTATGCCAAGGTCGCGCCCTATGCGGCGGCCAAGCATGGGGTGATCGGCCTCTGCCGGTCTCTGGCGCTGGAGATTGCGCGCAAGCCCCTGACAGTGAACGCCATCTGCCCGGGCTTCCTTGACACGCCGATGACCGAACAATCGGTGCAGGTTATCGCCGAGAAAACCGGCAAGACGCTTGCCGAGGCGCGGGCGGCGCTGGAGGGGATGAACCCCCAGAACCGGCTTTTCCAGCCGGCCGAGGTGACCGCCGCCGCGCTCTTCCTGTGCGGGGCAGGGTCCGAAGGCATCAACGGCCAGACGATCACCATCGCGGGGGGCGAGCTGTGAGCGAGCTGTCAAAGCGCAAGCTGAAGATGTGGATCCGGCTTCTGGGCGTGACCCGCGCCAGCGAGAACACCCTGCGGGAATATCTTCGGGTCCGGCATCAAACCACCTTGCCGCGCTTTGACGTGATGGCCGCGCTTTATCGCCGCCGTGACGGTGTGACCATGAGCGAGCTGTCGCGCATGCTTCTGGTGTCGAACGGCAATGCCACGGCGGTCGTCGACCGGCTGGAGGCGGACGGAATGGTGCGCCGCACGCCCTCGGACACCGACCGCCGCACGGTCTATGTGGCGCTGACCCCCGAAGGCATCGCTGCCTTTGAAACCATGGCCTCGGGCCATGAGGCCGAAGTGGACAAGCTTTTCGCTGGCCTGTCCGAGGCCGACCTTGACGCTTTGACCGAAATACTGAAACGGATGGGCAAGACATGACCAAGATGGCCGGGCTGCAGCCCCAGCATTTCCTTTGGGAGGCCAAGGACCGGATCGCGACGATCCGCCTGAACCGCCCCGACCGCAAGAACCCGCTGACCTTTGAGTCCTACGCCGAGCTGCGCGACACGTTCCGCGCGCTGGTCTATGCCGAGGATATCGACGTGGTGGTCTTTGCCTCGAACGGCGGCAATTTCTGCTCGGGCGGCGATGTGCATGACATCATCGGGCCGCTGGTCGGCATGGACATGAAGAGCCTTCTGGCCTTTACCCGGATGACGGGCGACCTGGTCAAGGCGATGATCGGCTGCGGCAAGCCGATCATCGCGGCGGTGGACGGGGTTTGCGTGGGCGCGGGGGCGATTGTCGCCATGGCCTCGGACCTGCGGCTGGCCACACCCGAGGCGAAATGCGCCTTCCTTTTCACCCGCGTCGGCCTTGCGGGCTGCGACATGGGCGCCTGCGCCATGCTGCCGCGCATCATCGGTCAGGGCCGGGCGGCGGACCTTCTTTATACCGGCCGGGTGATGTCGGCCGAGGAGGGGGAGCGCTGGGGCTTCTGGAACGCCCTGCACGCGCCCGAGGCACTGGAGGCCGAGGCGCTGAAACTGGCGACCCGCATCGCCGCCGGGCCGACCTTTGCCCATGGCATCACCAAGACCCAGCTCAATCAGGAATGGAGCATGGGTCTGGAACAGGCCATCGAGGCCGAGGCGCAGGCGCAGGCGATCTGCATGCAGACCCGCGACTTCGAGCGGGCCTATCATGCCTTCGTGGCCAAGGAAAAACCGGTGTTTCAGGGCGATTGACGAATTTTCGACGAAAATTCGTGGGGGGGCTGGCGCCCCCCCAAGCCCCCCAATGGACATAGTTCGAAAGGCCCAAAGACCATGGCGGACACAAGTTTTCTGACCTGGCCCTTCTTTGAAGAGCGCCACCGCGCCCATGCCGAGGCGCTGGAGGCGTGGTGCGCGGCGCATCTGCCGGTGGATCACGGCGATGTGGACGCGGCCTGCAAGGGGCTGGTGGCGGCTTTGGGCGCCGGCGGTTGGTTGCAACCCACGGGCGCGGCGGCGGATGAACGGCTGGACGTGCGCACCCTGTGCCTGACGCGCGAAACGCTGGCGCGCCATGACGGGTTGGCCGATTTTTCCTTTGCTATGCAGGGGCTTGGCATGGGTGCCGTCAGCCTGTTCGGCACCGAGGCCCAGCGGGACTGGCTGGCGCGCACCCGCTCTGGCACGGCGATCTCGGGCTTTGCCCTGACCGAGCCCGGCGCGGGGTCGGATGTGGCGCAGACCGCGACCACGGCGGTGCGTGGGCAGGGCGGCTGGGTGCTGAACGGCGAAAAGACCTATATCTCGAATGGCGGGATTGCCGATGTCTATGTGATCATCGCCCGCACGGGCGAGGCGCCGGGGGCCAAGGGGTTGTCGGCCTTTCTCCTGCCCGCCGACACGCCCGGCCTGCGGGTGATCGACCGGATCGAGGTGATGGCGCCGCACCCGCTGGCGCATCTGGGCCTGTCCGATGTTCTGCTGCCCGAGGGCGCGCTGATCGGGCGCCCCGGCGAGGGTTTCAAGATTGCGATGTCGGTCCTGGATGTGTTCCGCTCCACCGTCGGTGCGGCCGCCTTGGGATTTGCCCGCCGGGCGCTGGACGAGGCCCTGGCCCGCGCCGGCCGCGAACGCGTCGGCGGCGGCCGTCTGACCGATTACCAGATGGTGCAGGGCCATCTTGCCGACATGGCCTTGCAGATCGATGCGGCGGCGCTGCTGATCTATCGTGCGGCCTGGGCCAAGGACATGGGCCAGCCCCGCATCAGCCGCGAAGCGGCCATGGCCAAGCTTTACGCCACCGAGGCGGCGCAGAAGGTCATCGACATGGCGGTGCAGCTGCATGGCGGTGACGGGGTGCGGCATGGTTTTGCGGTGGAAAGCCTCTATCGTGAAATCCGCGCGCTGCGGATCTATGAAGGCGCCAGCGACGTGCAGCGCGTGGTGATTGCAAGGAGCATCCTGGGATGAGCTACCAACGCACCATCCAGATTGAGTTCAACCACTGCGACCCGGCGGGGATCGTCTTTTACCCACGCTATTTCGAGATGACGAATTCGGTCGTCGAGAACTTCTTTGCCGATGAGGTCGGCAAATCCTTTGCCCAGATGCACATCGAAGGCATGCATAACGGCGTGCCGACGGTGCATATCAACGCCGATTTCATCGCACCATCGCGGCTGGGCGACAAGGTTCTCTTCACCTTGCGGGTGCGCAAGCTGGGGGGCAGCTCGGTGACCGTCGAGATCACCGGCGAGCAGGCAGGAGAGCTGCGCCTGCGCGCGCGCCTGACGCTTGTCTGGATAAACAACATGAAGGCAGCAGCCTGGCCCGAGGCCCTGCGCGCCCGCCTTGCCGCACATCTGGAGACCGAAGAATGAGCCACGAAATCCTGCATCCCAAGAATTGGAAACCGGCGCGCGGCTATGCCAATGGTGTCGCCGCCACCGGGCGGATGGTGTTCACCGGCGGGATCGTCGGCTGGAACGCGCAATGCGAATTCGAGACCGATGATTTCGCGGCTCAGGTCGCGCAGGCCCTGCGGTCGATCGTCGAGATCCTGGCCGAGGCGGGGGCCAAGCCCGAACACCTGGTCCGCCTGACCTGGTATGTCACAGACAAGCGGGAATACCTGGACAGCCTCAAGGAATTGGGGGCCACCTACAAAGAGATCATCGGGCGCCACTATCCGGCGATGGCCCTGGTGCAGGTGGTGGCCCTGGTCGAGGATCGCGCCAAGGTCGAGATCGAGGCCACGGCTGTCATTCCCGACTGAGTTTCGTCGCAACCAATGATGACCCCGGCCAACCGGGGCGTTCAACTGGGGAGTATTTTCCATGCTGGGACCATCTGGCCATATTGACACATTCACCCGCGACCGGCTGCCGCCGGTCGAGGAATGGCCGGACTTCCGGCTTGAGGGATTTCAATACCCCGATCACATCAATGCCGCCGTCGAACTGACGGACAAGATGGTGGAAAAGGGCTTTGGCGATCATGTGGCGCTGATCGGCAACGGCCGGATGCGCACCTACAAGGAACTGTCCGACTGGACCAACCGGATTGCACATGTTCTGGTCGAAGACTACGGCGTAAAGCCCGGAAATCGCGTGCTGATCCGGTCGGCCAACAATCCGGCGATGGTGGCCTGCTGGCTGGGGGCCACCAAGGCCGGGGCGGTGGTGGTCAATACCATGCCGATGCTGCGCGCGGGCGAGTTGGGACAGATCGTCGACAAGGCCGAGATTGCCTTTGCGCTGTGCGATACCCGTCTGATGGAAGAACTGGTCGCCTGCGCCAAACATTCGAAATACCTGCGCACCGTCGTCGGTTTTGACGGCACCGCCAACCATGATGCCGAGCTTGACCGTCTGGCGCTTGGCAAGCCGGTGCGCTTTGCCGCCCCGCCGGTGGGTCGCGACGATGTGGCGCTGATCGGCTTTACCAGCGGCACCACCGGCGAGCCGAAGGGGGCGATGGCCTTTCACCGCGACCTGCTGATCATCGCCGATGGCTATGCCAAAGAGGTGTTGAACGTCACGCCCGAGGATGTGTTCGTCGGCTCGCCCCCCTTGGCCTTTACCTTTGGCCTGGGCGGTCTTGCGGTGTTTCCGCTGCGCTTTGGCGCCGCGGCAGCGCTCTTGGAGCAGGCCAGCCCGCCCAATATGATCGAGCTGATCCAGAAATACCGCGCGACCGTCTGCTTTACCGCGCCCACGGCCTATCGGGTGATGCTGAAGGCGATGGAGGAAGGGGCGGATCTGTCGTCCTTGCGCGCGGCGGTCAGTGCGGGCGAAACCCTGCCCGCGCCGGTTTATGAGGAGTGGATCGCCAAGACCGGCAAGCCGATGCTGGACGGGATCGGCGCGACCGAGATGCTGCACATCTTCCTGACCAACCGCTTTGACGATCACCGCCCCGCCTGCACCGGTCGGCCGGTGACGGGATATGAGGCGCGCATCGTCGATGAGGAGATGAACGAATTGCCGCGCGGCGAGGTGGGCCGGCTGGCGGTGCGCGGCCCGACCGGCTGCCGCTATCTGGCCGACGCCCGGCAAAGGAAATACGTCCGCGACGGCTGGAACCTCACTGGCGACAGCTTTTGGCAGGATGAGGAGGGGCGGTTCCATTTCGCCGCCCGGTCCGATGACATGATCATCAGCGCGGGCTACAACATTGCCGGCCCCGAGGTGGAGGCGGCGCTTCTGGCGCATCCCGATGTGGCGGAATGCGCGGTTGTGGGCGCGCCCGATGACGAACGCGGCATGATCGTCGAGGCCCATGTGGTGCTCGCGCCAGGGCGTAAGGGCGATGCGGGCATGGTCAAACTGTTGCAAGACCATGTGAAGATGACAATCGCGCCCTACAAGTATCCGCGCCGGGTGATTTTTGTGCAGACCTTGCCCAAGACACAGACCGGCAAGATCCAGCGTTTCAAGCTGAAGCAGTAAGACCGGCAGCCGGCCCTGACAGGGGGCAAGGCGTGGCTGCGCCTTGCCCGTTTTGCGCCTTTCCCTTCCCGCCTAATGCATCTGCGCCCAGTCGCGGCTGATCGGCCAGCCGGGCCGCACGCTTACCGAAACTGGCGCGGGCAGGCAGCGCACCACGCGCAGCACCCGTCGCTCCTGATAGGCGGGGTCCAGCCGGACGGACGCGGGCAGAAGGGCGGGCAGAAGCCGGGTTTCCTCGCGTTCCGTCACCTCGATCCGTGTCCAGCGGCCCGTGGCGCCCTGATCGGGATGACGCAGGAAATGCGCCCGCAGCGCCGCCTCGCGCAGTTTCAGCCGGGCGATTTCGGCGCGGATTTCGGCCAGTTCGTCGGCAAGGGCCAGCTTCAACATTCTTCCCCCTGATCTGCAATCCTCCGCCCCAGACTTGCGCCCGAAGGTTAAGGAATCATGCCGTTTCTCTGCCGGTAAACAGGATTTTTGCCGCAGCGGGGCAATATGCCCGATTTGCGGCCGATTGGCCCGTTGCCCCGGCCCGCCGGCTGTGGCAAGACAGGGCAAAGCTTCAACAGCCATGCCGAAGGTCCGCAGATGAGCGCATATTCCGCCCGCCGTGTCATGATGGTCGACACCCAGGTGCGTCCGCAGGATGTGACGAAATTCCCGATCATCGAGGCGATGCTTTCCGTCCCGCGCGAGGTTTATGTCCCCGCTGACAAGCGCGAGGCGGCCTATGTGGGCGAAAACATCGCTCTGGGCGGTGACCGGGTGCTGCTGGAGGCGCGGACGCTGGCCAAGATGCTGGATGCGCTGGACCTGCAGCCCACGGATGTGGTTCTGGATCTGGGCTGTGGCCTGGGCTATTCCGCCGCCGTGATTGCCCGCATGGTCGAAGCGGTGGTTGCCGTCGAGGCCGAGCCGATGGCGACCGAGGCGCAGCGGATTCTGGCCGCCGAAGGCGTGGACAATGCTGCTGTCGTCGCCGGGGATCTTGCCGAAGGCTGCGCCAAATGCGGTCCTTATGACGTGATCACCCTTCAAGGCGGGGTCGAGGTGCTCCCCGAGGCGATCGCCGCGCAGCTGAAAGAGGGCGGCCGCGTCGCCGCGCTGTTCATGGATGGCCCCCTGGGGGCGGTGAAGATCGGCGCCGACTTCCTGAAAAAGGTCAGCCCGAACGCCAAGGTGCTGATTTCCGACCCGAGCTGGGAAAACCACCGCGCCATCTTCGTGAATGCCGGTTTTGAAGTCGGCACCTACGCCTACTATGACGCGGCCAAGCGCGGCGTCGCATTCCGGCACGAAGCTGCCCGGGCGCGACCAGCCCAGTTCGCCGCCGCGCTCCTTGCTGCCCGGGTCGTTCGACTGCAC
>JALQYS010000163.1 GCA_023254015.1 Paracoccaceae bacterium | reverse complement strand
GGACCATTTGCAGCCGATGCTCCACCTCACGGTGGGCAAGATAAAGCGCGGTCAGATCATCGGCGGTGCTTTGCGGCACCCAGTCCTTGGCCGCCAGCGCCTGCAACCCGCCCAAGGTGGTGCGGTCGCGCAGCGATGGATCACGCCCCCCGGCAATCAACTGCCGCGTCTGGGTGAAAAACTCGATCTCGCGAATGCCGCCTTGGCCAAGTTTCATATTGTGGTCTTCGACCATCAGCCGCCCGTTCAGCCCGCGATGTTCGCGGATGCGCAGGCGCATGTCATGGGCATCTTGGATCGCCGCAAAATCAAGATGCTTGCGCCAGACAAAGGGGGTCAACGAGGTCAGAAACCGCCCGCCCGCCGCAAGATCGCCGCCGCAGGGCCGCGCCTTGATATAGGCCGCGCGTTCCCAGGTGCGGCCCTCGGCCTCGTAATAGCCATAGGCGGCGGCCATCGACAGGCAGACCGGCGTCACGCTGGCATCGGGCCGCAGCCGCAGGTCGGTGCGAAACACATATCCCCCCGCCATGGTATCCGAAAGCAGCGCCGTCATCTTGCGGGTGACGCGGATGAAAGCCGCGCGGGCCTCTTGCCAGTCGTCGGGATAGCGGTCCTGATCGAAAAGGCAGATCAGATCGATGTCGGACGAATAATTCAGCTCGCCCGCGCCCATCTTGCCCATGGCCAGCGCGAACATGCCGCCTGCGGTTTCGGCATCCTCGGGCCGGGCGCCAGGCAGCTTGCCGCGGCGGATCTCTTCGGCCACCAGACGTTTCAGGCACAGGTCCACGGCGCGGTCGGCCAGATCGGTCAGCGCCTGCGTGACCTGCATCGTGGACCAGACGCCCCCCAGATCGGCCAGCGCCGTCAGCAAGGCGGCACGGCGCTTGGTCTCGCGCAGCGCGCGGCTCAGATCGTCGGTGGCGATGGCGTCCAGCCCGGCCAGCAGGCCGGCGAACACGGGTTCCGGCGCCTGGGCCAGCGCCGCCCGCAGCCAGAGGGCCTCGCGCGTCATCAGATCTTTCAGATAGGGGCTGCAGCCGGCGGTGCTGGCCAAAAGGCCGCGCAGGTCGGGCGGAAGGTCGGCGAAAAGCCCGTCAATCTCGGCCGCCGGGGCGGGATCAAAGGCGATGGGCTGACGGGCAAGACGGAAGGCGAAGGGTTGCATGGGGCCCATCTTGCCTGCGGGCGCGGCGGGGTCAACGGCGATGAGTGCCGCAGGCATCGAAGAGCCATGGGGCACCGCCCTCCTCGGACGCCGCTGGCGTCTCGTCGGGGTTGCGCCCGGCCGGCCGATCGGCATGATCGGCGCAAAACCGGAGGCGCCATGTCGAAATCCCTTGCCCGCGTGATCGCGGCCCTGCACGCCGGCGGGGTGGATGTTCAACCGCTGGAGATGCCCGGCGAAACCCGCACGGCCGAGCAGGCGGCCACGGCCGCCGGCTGCGTGCTGGATCAGATCGTGAAGTCCATCCTGTTTCAGGGCAGCAGCGGGCGGCTTTATCTGTTCCTGACCGCCGGCGGCCGGCAGGTGGATGCCGCCAAGGCCAGCGCGCTGGCGGGCGAGGCCCTGGGGCGGGCCGATGCCAATACGGTTCGCGCCGTCACCGGATTTGCCATTGGCGGGGTGGCCCCTGTCGGCCATCTGACGGCCTCACCGGTCTGGATGGACCCCACCCTTCTGGCCTTTGCGCAGGTCTGGGCCGCAGCGGGCACGCCGCGCCACATCTTTGCCATCGCGCCTGATCGTCTGGCGGCGCTTGCGGGGGCGAAGGTCAGCGATTTCACCCTCTAGGGGCCGGATCATCAGCCCATGGCGATGACGCCAAAGCCATGGGACGGCAGGATGTAAAAATCTTTAACATACCCTCTTGATTGCAGCCGGGGACGGGGTCATATCTGCGATGTGAAAAGGCTTCACATCTCAACCCGAACCCGAAAAGGCCCTGCCCATGATGACCGCATCTCCCTCCGCCGCCGCTGCTGCCGCGTATGGCAAGCGGCCCAACTTCCTGCGCCGGGCCGAGGCCTGGCTTGACAGCAAGGGCCGCAAGGCCTGGATCGCCGCGATGGTGCTGGGCTTTGTCGCCTTCTGGCCCATCGGTCTGCTTCTGGTCTTTTACATCACCTACACCAACCGATGGAGTTCTGACAAAATGTTCGGATGCACCGCCCGCCGCCACGATGCCGCAAGCCGCCATGCCGCCTTTCGCGCCGCCCAGCCGTCGGGCAATTCCGCCTTCGACACTTACAAGTCGGACATGCTGAAGCGGCTGGAGGATGAGCAGACCGCCTTCGAGGCCTTCTTGCAGCGCCTGCGCGAGGCCAAGGACAAGGCCGAATTCGACGCCTTCATGGAAGATCGTGCCCGCGCCGCCGAGACCCCGCGCAGCGCCGCCGCCCCCGAAGGCGCCCCGCGCTTGGGCGAATACTGATTACCCCCCCCACAACCTTTGGCCTTCCCCCCGCCCCATCCGGGCGGGGGTTTTCCATTTGAAAACTTTTGCTTGGCGGCCCTGCCCGGGCTTGCTAGGGTTTGCGCCGAACAGGCTTTTACATCCCATGCGTCATACCCTTCCCATCGCGCCGCAGTTCTATGTGACGGCCCCGCAGACCTGCCCCTATCTTGACGGGCGGATGGAGCGGAAGCTTTTCACCTCGTTGCAGGGCGATCAGGCGCAGCGGTTGAACGATGCGCTGTCGAAACAGGGGTTCCGGCGCAGCCAGAACGTGCTCTATCGCCCGACCTGCGCCGATTGCTCGGGCTGCCTGTCGGCCCGGATCCGCGTGGCCGATTTCACCCCGAACCGCACCCAGCGCCGCATCCAGAAGGCCAACGCCCATCTGCGCCGCAACCCGACCAGCCCCTGGGCGACCGAGGACCAGTTCGCGCTGTTTCGTCGCTATCTGGATGTCCGCCACGCCGATGGCGGCATGGCCGACATGGATGTGTTCGAATTCGCCGCCATGATCGAGGAAACCCCGATCAAGACCCGCGTGATCGAGTATTCCCGCCCCGCAGGCCCCGGCGAAACCGGCCGGCCCCTGGCTGCCGTGGCGCTGACCGATGTGTTCGACGACGGGTTGAGCATGGTCTACAGTTTCTACGACCCCGATCTGACCGATCTGAGCCTTGGCACCTTCGCCATCCTGGACCATATCGAGATCGCGCGCGAGGCGGGCTTGCCCTATGTCTATCTGGGCTATTGGGTGCCGGGCAGCCGCAAGATGGGTTACAAGGCCGGGTTCAGCGCGCTGGAGATCTACAAGGCCGGCGCCTGGCAGGATCTAGGCAACCCCTCTGACCACCGGGCCGAACTGCACCCGCTCTCTGTCGATCCGATCGCCGAGCAGGTGGCCCGCATCGCCCTGCCCGAGGCCCGGATCATCCGCGACTAACCCCTGTTGACGCGACAGGCGACGCCCGGACGGGGGCCGCCCCTCTGGCGCCAACAAACCTGCCATGCCGCCTGAAATGCCGCAACGACGCGGCTTTCTGACGATCCGCGTCTGAAATCCCGGCCGGATCGCGGGATTTTCCTTTGTGACGTGGCGGGAGCATGCAAGAATCGTCAATTGACCGGGGCGCGTGAGGCGCCATAATTGGCTATATATTCTTACCACTTTCCAAAAAAACAGACAGGCCCCTGAAGGGGCGAAAAACAGGGGAGGACGCAAGACATGCAAGCAGCCCTCGGGCTATCGCGGGTGATTGACCGTCTGAGCGAGGCCATCGGCAAGTCGGTGATGTGGCTCATTCTGGTGGCGATCCTCATCAGCGCAGCCAATGCGGTGGTGCGCAAGCTGTTCAACACATCCTCGAACGCCTGGCTTGAAGCGCAGTGGTATCTGTTCGGCGCGGCCTTCCTGCTGGCGGCCTCTTACACGCTGAAGCAGAACGAACATATCCGCATCGACATCGTCTATGGCCTGTTCCCGCGCCGCCGCCAGCACTGGATCGACCTCTTCGGCCACCTGTTCTTCCTGCTGCCTTTCGTGCTGCTGATGGCCTGGATGCTGGTGCCCTATGCCTGGCAGGCCTGGAAGATCGGGCAGGTGTCCACCAATGCCGGCGGCCTGGTGATCTGGCCGGCGCGGGCGCTGCTGGCGGCGGGTTTTGTGCTGCTGGTGCTGCAAGCCCTGTCTGAAATCGTCAAGAAGGTTGCGGTGATCCGCGGGCTGATCGCCGACCCGCATCCCTTTGTCTCGGCCCATGAAGCGGCCGAAAAGGAAGGCGAGGCGCTGGCGGCCGAGGTCGCCCGCCTTGCCGCCGAGGAAACCCGGACGGAGGGCCGCACATGATGGAATTCATCGCCATCAACATGGCTCCGATCATGTTCGCGAGCCTGGTGATCTTTCTCCTTTTGGGCTATCCGGTGGCCTTTTCGCTGGCGGCCAATGGCCTTTTGTTCTTTGCCATCGGCGTCTGGCTGGCGCCTTACAGCGAGAACTCCATCACGCTGGACTGGCCCTTGCTGTTCACCATGCCCCAGCGATTGTGGGGGGTGATGTCGAACGAGACGATGCTGGCCATTCCCTTTTTCACCTTCATGGGGATCGTGCTGGAACGCTCGGGCATGGCCGAGGATCTGCTGGACACCGTGGGCCAGTTGTTCGGGCCGATCCGGGGCGGGCTGGCCTATGCG
Organism: Paracoccaceae bacterium; assembly: GCA_023254015.1. Lineage (GTDB taxonomy): Bacteria > Pseudomonadota > Alphaproteobacteria > Rhodobacterales > Rhodobacteraceae > Tabrizicola_A. The sequence goes on along the minus strand of JALQYS010000163.1, from coordinate 2,171 downwards.
GTCATCCTTGTGGGGGCGCTCTTGGCGGCGACGACTGGGGTCGTGGCGGCCAGCGTGATCGCCATGGGGCTGATCTCGCTGCCGATCATGCTGCGCTATGGCTATGACCGGCGGCTGGCGACGGGGGTCATCGCGGCCTCGGGCACGCTGGCGCAGATCATCCCGCCCAGCCTGGTGCTGATCGTGCTGGCCGACCAGCTGGGCCGGTCGGTGGGCGACATGTATGCCGGCGCGCTGATCCCCGGTCTGGTGCTGACCGGGTTCTACATGATCTATGTGCTTGTGCTGTCGATCCTGCGCCCCGCCTGGGTGCCCGCCCTGCCGCCCGATGCGCGCACGCTGGGCCATGGGGTGACCTCGCTTCTGGTGGCGGTGGGCGTGATCGTCGTCATCTCGATCGGCCTGCACCCCTGGCTGATCGCGCATTTCGGCGAAAATGCCGACATGATGGGCGTCACGGCCGGCATCGCCTTGGTCTACCTTTACACGGTGATCGACAAGGCCCTGGGCATCAATCTGATGAGCCGACTGGCCCAGCAGGTCGTGATGGTGCTGATTCCGCCGCTGGCGCTGATCTTTCTGGTACTGGGCACGATCTTTCTTGGCATCGCGACGCCCACCGAGGGCGGGGCGATGGGCGCAGTCGGCTCGCTGCTGCTGGCGGGGCTGAAGGGACGGCTGAACATCGGCGTGATCCGGCAAGCTCTGGAATCGACGACGCGGCTGTCGGCCTTTGTCATGTTCATCCTGATCGGGGCGCGGGTTTTCTCGCTGACCTTCTACGGCGTGAACGGCCATGTCTGGGTGGAGCATCTTCTGGTGGGCCTGCCGGGCGGGCAGACGGGGTTCCTGATCTTCGTGTCGATCCTGGTGTTCCTTCTGGCCTTCTTTCTGGATTTCTTCGAGCTGGCTTTCATCATCGTGCCGCTGCTGGTCGCCCCGGCGATGGCGCTGGAGATCGACCTGATCTGGTTCGGCATCATCCTTGCGGTGAACATGCAGACCTCGTTCATGCACCCGCCCTTCGGCTTTTCGCTGTTCTACCTGCGGTCGGTGGCCCCCAAAGGGCCCTATACCGACAAGGTGACGGGCAAGCTGACGGCCGGGGTGTCAACCGGCCAGATCTATTGGGGGGCGGTGCCCTTCGTGGTGATCCAGGTGGTGATGATTGGCGTGGTGATCGCCTTCCCGCAGATGGTGATGCATTACAAGGGGCCAGTGGTGGATGTGTCGAAGGTGGAGATCACCGTGCCGGCGCTGAACACCCTGAACCCCGGCAGCGCCCCGAAGCTTGGTGCTCCGGTTCTGGGGGCTCCGGTTCTGGGGGCGCCACAACTCGGCGCGCCGCAGGTCGGCACACCCCAGATCGAGGCGCCGGCCATTCCGGGCGCACCGAAACTGGGCGCACCAGTGGTCAATCCCTGACGCCCTCCTCGTCGGCTGCGCCGCTCGTCGGGAGGCCACGACGAGAAGCGCCAGCGGCGCGCACGAGGAGAGCGGATAACGAAAAGGCCCCGGAAGTGCTCCGGGGCCTTTCTCTTGCCTTGCCTGCCCGCTCAGTTCGTCGCGCTGCGCAACAGCGGCGTGATGACCCGCACCGCCACGCGGCGGTTGCGGCGTTCGTCGGCCTCGGTCGGCACCAGAAGCTCGGCCTCGCCATAGCCCTGCACCACCATGTTTTCCGGCGGGATGTCGAAATATTCCGTCAGCGCCAGCGCCACCGATTCCGCCCGGCGGTCTGACAGGGCCAGGTTCATCGCCGCCCGGCCCACGGCATCGGTATGGCCTTCGATCAGGAACACCTCGGCCGGGTTTTCGGCCAGAAGATCCTGCATCAGCGTGCCCAGATCGGCAAGCGCATCGGCCTGCCCCGCCTTGATCGCGGCCGAGCCGCTGTCGAAGGTGACATTGCCGGCATCGACCGTGGCCGCCAGCGCCCGCACTTCGGGGATGTCCCGCACCTGCCGCAAGCTGAAGGTGCGGCCCAGCTTTGTGGCCTCGCGCGCGGCCAGCTTCGCCTTCAGCGCGGCGTTCTCATCCGCCAGCGAGATCGTCATGCGGTCGGGCCGGGGTTTGGGCAGGCTGTTGTAGCCGGTCACGCCCTGGCCCACCTGGCCCCACATGGGTGCGTTGTTGCCAGGCTGCACTTTGCCGCGCTCGGCGTTGGTCTG
>JALQYS010000078.1 GCA_023254015.1 Paracoccaceae bacterium | reverse complement strand
GTCAGGTTCAGCCCGTCGAAATCGGCATAATGCCGCTCCAGCCGGGTGACGATCCGCAAGGCCTGCGCGTTGTGGTCAAACCCGCCATAAGGCGCCATCAGCGCGGCCAGGGCATCCTCGCCGGTATGGCCAAAGGGTGTGTGCCCCAGATCATGGGCCAGCGCGATACATTCGGCCAGATCGGTGTTCAGCCCCAGCACGCCCGAGATGGTGCGCGCCACCTGCGCCACCTCGATCGAGTGGGTCAGCCGGGTGCGATAGTAGTCGCCCTCATGTTCGACAAAGACCTGCGTCTTGTGTTTCAGCCGCCGGAAGGCGCTGGAGTGGATGATCCGGTCGCGGTCGCGCTGAAAGGGGCTGCGAAAGGACGACATCCGTTCGGGGTAAAGCCGCCCGCGGGAGGCTTCGGGCAGGCAGGCATAGGGCGCAAGCATTCGACGGCCGTTCTTGTTCAAGGCTTTGGCCTACCCTATATTCTTCCTACAGGATTTGAACGGGAATGAACCATGAACCTGCCGCCCGATGCCAGCCATCCGCGCGTGACCGACCGCGCCTTTCACCGTCTGGCCGAGATTGCCGAGCTTACCGGCGCGCAAAAGGCGTTGCGCGTCGGGGTGCTGGGCGGCGGCTGTTCGGGCTTTCAATACGACATCCGGCTGGATGAGCCCGCCGCCGATGATCTGGTGATCGAAAAGGACGGGCAGAAGGTGCTGGTCGACAGCGTCTCGCTGCCCTTCCTGTCAAATGCCGTGATCGACTTCACTGAAGAGCTGATCGGCGCGCGTTTCGTGATCGAAAACCCCAACGCCTCGTCCTCTTGCGGATGCGGCACAAGTTTTTCGATCTGATCGCCCCGCCGGGGCGTGACGCGGCGGCCGGTCGCCCTAAGTGTCGGGAGACACCTAAACTGGAAGGCCGCGCCCATGACGATCGTTCTGCTGCTCGGCTCTGGCCCGAATGTGCTTGAGGCGCGCCTGTGGCCGCGCGCTCCCTTTGACCGGATCGTGGCCATCAACAATGCCCATGCTGTCCGGCCCGACTGGGATCATCTGGTCTACCCTTGGGATTTCCCCGCCGACCGCCGCCCCAAGCCCGGCCCCGGCCAAAGCCTGATCGACGAAAGCGCCTTTGTCCCCACGCAGAACCGCCATGGCGGCTTTGTCTATGCCGGGGGAACCATGGCCTTCACCGCCGCCTATTGGGCGCTCGAGGCGCTGCAGCCCCGCGTGATCGCAACCTTCGGCTGCGACATGCATTATCCGGCCAAGGGCCCGACGCATTTCTACGGCAAGGGCGCGCCCGACCCCTTGCGCCGCGACATCACCCTGCGCTCGCTCGAGGCGAAATCGGCCCGGCTGATGGTGCTGGCGGCGGCGCGGGGCTGTGCCATGGTGAACCTGTCGCAGGGCCCGTCGCGACTGGTCTTTCCACGCCTGACGCGCGAGGGCTTGCGCCACTGCCGCCCCGCCCGCTTTGACGCCACAGTCGCAAGGCGGGCGCTGGAGCAAGAGGCCCGGTTGGGCTATTTCGTGCCCTCGGGGCGCTATTGGGAAGTGGCCGACAGCTTTGATCCGGCCCGGATCGACGCGCTGGATGCCCTGTGGCTGCAGGCCGCCCAGCCTCCGGCGCCGGGGCGGATGCCGGTGCACAGAGGGCTTGAGCCAGCCGCGCCGCGCCCCTAGAACGGGGGCGTCAGCAACGGGACCCCGGCCATGAAACTTGCCACCTTCAACATCAACGGCATCAAGGCCCGGATCGAGGCCCTGCCCGCCTGGCTGACGGCGGCCCAGCCCGACGTGGTCTGCTTGCAGGAAATCAAGTCGGTCGATGACGCCTTCCCGCGCGAGACCTTCGAGGCCTTGGGCTACCAGGTTGAAACCCATGGCCAGAAAAGCTTCAACGGCGTGGCGATCCTGTCGAAACTGCCACTTGAAGACGTCACGCGGGGCCTGCCCGGGGATGACAGCGACGAACAGGCCCGCTGGATCGAGGCGACCGTGATCGGCCGCCGCGCCGTCCGGGTCTGCGGGCTTTATCTGCCCAATGGCAACCCCGCGCCGGGGCCGAAATACGACTACAAACTGGCCTGGATGGCCCGGATGGAGGCCCGCGCCCGCGCCCTTCTGGCGCTCGAGGAGCCCGTGGTTTTCTGCGGCGATTACAACGTGATCCCGCAAGACGAAGATGCCGCCAAACCCGACCAGTGGACCACCGATGCCCTGGCGCTCCCCCAATCACGCTCTGCCTTCCGCCGCCTTCTGGCCCTTGGCCTGACCGACGCCTTCCGCGCCCGCCACAGCGAAGCGGGGCATTACACCTTCTGGGACTATCAGGCCGGCGCCTGGGAGCGCAACAACGGCATCCGCATCGACCACCTCCTGCTCAGCCCGCAGGCCGCCGATCTGCTGACCAACACCCAGATCGACAAACAGGTGCGCGCGGGCGACAAACCTTCAGACCACGTGCCGATCTGGGTCGATCTCGACTGCTGACTTCCTCTTGGTGACAAATACTCCCCGCGGAGCGTCCGGCATCTGCCGCAAGAGCCTCCGGCGGGAGTATTTGAAGAAGGGCAAATCCTTCAAAGGCCAAGAGATCTGAACACCTTGGGCAGTTCCTCCGGCAGATCCTCGGCAATCAGACCGGGGCCGAAGGCGCGGGCACATTCCACATGCAGCCAGGCCCCGGTGCAGGCGGCGTCAAAGGGCGATAAGCCGCGCGCCAGAAGGCCGGTGATGAAACCCGCGAGCACATCCCCTGCTCCGGCGGTCGCAAGCCAAGGCGCGGCGCGGTCATGGGCGGCGGCATTGATGGCAGCGCGGCCCGATGGGTCGGCGATCACGGTGTCGGGGCCTTTGTAAAGCACCACGCAACCCGCGCGGGCGGCGGCCTCTCGCGTGGCGTCGACCTTGGAATAGGCGGGGCCTTTGGTGGCCGGGGCGGCGAGTTTGGCGGCGATGTCGGGGAAAAGCCGGGCGAATTCGCCGGCGTGGGGGGTGAGGACGCATGCATCGTGCAGGGCCGCGAAAAGGTCAGGGCGCTGTGACAGGATCGTCAACGCATCGGCATCAAGCACCATGCGCCTCCCCTCCCCCCCGTGGGGAGGGGCTGGGGGTGGGGGGGCCGCAAGCGCAACCGCCATCAGCTCGACCTCCCGCTCTCCCGTCCCCATCCCCGGCCCAAGACACAACGCGTTGAGGCGTTTGTCCGCAAGAACCCCGGCCAAAGCCTCGGCCCCCGCCACCTCGCGCAGCATGATGGCATCCAGCCGGGCGGCGTTTTCGGCCATGGCGGCGGGTGGGCTGGCCAAAGCCACCACCCCCGCCCCGATCCGCAGCGCCCCACGGGCGGCCAGGCGGGCGGCCCCCGCGCGACCGTGATCGCCAGAGACGATCAGGGCATGGCCGTGGGAGAATTTGTGGCCATTCATCTTTTGAACCATTGGATGCGGGCGATCTATCGTGGTGCATCGGCCGGGCATTGGGATTGTCAAAGGTTTCAGGCCTATATCGACGATACGAAGCCGCCCCGCATAATGTGCCCCGTCAGACAAGACATGGCCTATCTTGGCGCGGTGAAAGGTCACTGTAAGGTCGGCCTTGCGAACGTAACGCGACAAGGCACGGCCAGAATCTGCGCATATTCCGGAAGCCAGATCGACCGCGACATAGCGGCTGACACTCTCGCCCAATGTATCATCCAAATAACGCAGCAGCGACGAGACCGGCTCAACAAAGCCGCGCGTGAGACCTATTCCGAACAAAGCATCGATGGCGATCTGATCGTGGTGCTGGGCTATGGCCGAAAGCGCAGTCTCCCATGAATCGGGAAGATTGAGAGATCCCACCTCCCCCATTCCCAGCCACCGCTCATAATTCACCCGCGCATCCGGGGGCATCTTCTCGGGCGTCCCATAAAGGAACACCTCCACCTCCCAGCCCCATTCCTTCAACAACCGCGCCACAACAAACCCGTCGCCGCCGTTGTTGCCCGGCCCGCAGAGGACCACCGCGCGATGAGAGGTCGCGCGCAGTTCGGGCCATTCCTCGAAAATCGCCTCGACCACGCCCTTTCCGGCGCGTTCCATCAGCTCCAGCCCGGTCACCTCGCCGCTCGCAATCGCGGCCTCTTCGATGGCGCGCATCTGGGCGGCGGTCAGGAGTTCGGTCATCTTGCAGGCATCCTTTTTTGCAATCCGCTCAAAATCGCGGCCATTTGCACAAAACTTGGGCATCTGCCCGGAAATCCCGCGGCGCTTTGCCCCGCCCGAACCCTAGCCAATTGTCCCCCCGAACGGGAAGTGGTGAATGGCGGCAGAACCAAACGGGGGAGTCGGCCGTGAAGAAGATCGAAGCGATCATCAAGCCCTTCAAGCTGGACGAAGTGAAGGAAGCCCTGCAAGAGTCGGGCATCCAGGGCCTGAGCGTGACCGAGGTCAAGGGCTTTGGCCGTCAGAAGGGCCATACCGAGCTTTATCGCGGCGCCGAATATGTCGTCGACTTCCTGCCCAAGGTGAAGATCGAGGTCGTCCTGACCGACGACATGGTCGACACCGCCATCGAAGCCATCATCGGCGCCGCCCGCACCGACAAGATCGGCGACGGCAAGATCTTTGTCACCCCCGTCGAACAGGCGATCCGCATCCGCACCGGCGAGACCGGTGACGACGCCGTGTAACCAAAGACCCGAATTTTCGACGAAAATTCGATCCCACCCAGACAACCGAAACCGAAAGGCCGCATGATGAGCGCAGTCCAGAAGGCTCTCAAACTGATCAAGGACGAGGAGATCGAATATGTCGATGTCCGCTTCACCGATCCCAAAGGCAAGCTTCAGCACGTCACGATGATCGTCGACATGATCGACGAGGACTTCTTCGAGGAAGGCTTCATGTTCGACGGCTCGTCGATCGCGGGCTGGAAGTCGATCGACCAGTCGGACATGAAGCTGATGCCCGACGCCACCTCGATCTACATCGACCCGTTCTATGCCGAGAAAACCCTTTGCGTGCATTGCGACGTGGTGGAGCCGGATACGGG
>JALQYS010000050.1 GCA_023254015.1 Paracoccaceae bacterium | reverse complement strand
ATGTGGTCATAGGCGGCGGCCTGCGGAATTCGGCGGCCGCCCTTGCCGATCACGATCACCACCTCGCCTTCGTAGTCCAGTTGGTGGGATTCCGGGGGCCGGATCAACGGCTGTCCATGCCCGGTAAAGCTGCGCGGAAAGCGGATGAAGAGGGACATATTCGGCGGCGCCTCTTGCCCGTCATTGTATTCCGCGTTGCGGTCGGGATAGTTGACGCCGACGCAGATGATCTTTTCCGGGTTGGTGACAGGGATGGTCAGCGTCACCTGATCCAGCGCCAGTTTCGGCCCTGCGGCCTTGGCCAAGGCCGCCAAAGCCCCGGCCTCGATCGCCGCCCGCATGGTGGGGAAATGGGCGGTCAGGTCGGTGATGGTTTCGCCGTCAAGGTGGCCCCAACCCGCCTCACGCCCCGTGTGATAAGAGACGAACCGGCTCATGCTGCGATGATCGGTTGCGCTTTCAGCACCGCCTCTTTCGGTTCCAGCCCGGCAAACAGCGAGCCATGTTCAAACCAGCTGCGGGGTGCGGGGGCGCCCCAAAGGGTCTGGCGCTGGGGGTCCTTGAGGTCCCACTTGATCGGCTCAAGGTCCGGGTCGACGGTTTGGTAATCCGAGCAGTAGATTTCGATCCGGTGGCCATCGGGATCAAGGATATACAGGAAGAAGGCGTTGGAAATGCCATGCCGCCCCGGCCCGCGTTCGATATTGGCGACATAGCCGGTGGTGGCCATGAGGTCCAAAAGGTCGATGATGTTCAAAGGCGTCGGCACCCAAAACGCCGTGTGATGCAGCCGGGGGCCAAGGCCATTGGTGAAGGCCATGTCATGCACGCCGCCCTTGCGGTGCATCCATGCTGCCCAGAGTTTGCCGGAGTCCTCGTCCTCGGTATATTCCGTCACCCGGAAACCCATGGCGTTCCAGAAGGCCACGGAGGCGTCGACATCGGGGGTAAAGGTGTTGAAGTGGTCGATCCGCAGCGGTTTGACGCCTTTGTAGAGGGCGTATTTCTGATGGATCGGCGGCAGGCGGTCCATCTTGGCGTAGAACTCCAAGGGCACGCCGAAAAGGTCAGACGTCAGCAGGGTGCGGCCTTGATAGGGGCGCTCGATCCATGAGGTCGGGCGGCCTTTCGCCTTGAACCAGGCTTCGGCGCGGTCAAGATCGGGCTCATCCCAGACCTTGAAGCCCAAGACATTTGCGGTGGGCTTGTCGCCCTGGCGCAGCACGATGCAGTGGTGCCCGCGTTCTTCCATCGCGCGCAGGTAAAGCGCGCCAGGCTCTTCGCCGCTGACTTGCAGGCCCAGCGTATCGACCCAGAAGGCGCGGCTGGCCGGCAGGTCTTTCACGGTGAATTCCACATGCGAAAGGCGGACGGTATTGAAATCGGGGTAAAGGTTGGGCTTCGGAACGGGCATGGCTTATTTTCCCAGTTTCGGAATGGCATGGGCGGTGGTGGCGAAGCAGACGTTTTTCGTCTCCATATAGAAGTCGAAAGACCAATCCCCGCCGTCGCGGCCGATGCCGCTTTCCTTGGCTCCACCAAAGGGCGTCGGCAGGTGGCGGTTGTTTTCGGAATTGACCCAGACCATCCCGGCCTGAACCGCCTCGGAAAAGCGGAAGGCGCGGGTGACGTCCTGTGTCCAGAGATAGGCGGCAAGGCCATAGGGCACGTCATTGGCGATGGCCAAAGCCTCGGCTTCGTCCTTGAAGGGGATGGCGGTCAGCACCGGGCCGAAGATTTCTTCCTGGGCAATCCGCATCTGGTTATGGGCGCCCGTGAAAAGGGTGGGCTTCACATAGCAGCCCCCGCCCGGCCCTTCCGCCTTTTCACCGCCCGCGGCGACCGTGGCCCCATCGGCGCGGCCAATGTCGAAATAGGACAGCACCTTTTTCTCATGCACCGGATGGATCAGCGGCCCAACCTCGGTTTCCGGGTCCAAGGGGTGGCCGACCTTGATGGCCTTGGCGCGCGCTGCAACCTTGGCGGTGAAAGCATCATAGATGCCGTCCTGAACCAGAAGGCGCGAGGACGAGGTGCAACGCTCGCCGTTCAAGGAATAGATCATGAAGACGGCAGCATCGACGGCGCGGTCAATGTCGGCGTCATCAAACACGATCACCGGGTTCTTGCCGCCAAGCTCAAAGTGAACCCGCTTCAGCGTCTTGGCGCCCTGGGCCATGATCATGCTGCCCGTGCGGCTTTCACCGACAAAACCGATGGCGCGGATCAGGGGGTGTTCGGTCAGGGCCTTGCCTGCTTCTTCGCCCAAGCCGTTCACAAGGTTCCAGACGCCTTTCGGCAGACCGGCTTCCTCGGCGATCTCGACCAACAGTCGCGCCGACAGGGGTGAGAACTCGGCCGGTTTGTGGACCACGGTGCAACCGGCAGCCAAGGCGGGGGCAATCTTCCATGTGGACAGCATGAAGGGCGTGTTCCACGGCGTGATGATCCCCACGGGGCCAAGCGGCGAACGCGAGGTCAGGTTGACCTGCCCCGGCGCATGCAGCGTGCGGCCATCCCGGGCCTCGGCGGCCTTGTCGGCGAAAAAGCGGAAATTCTCGGCCCCGCGCAGGGCGGCCTTGGACATGAAGCGATAGGCCTGCCCGGTGTCCATACATTCGACCAAGGCAATCTCATCGGCGCGGGCTTCGATCCCGTCGGCAATGCGGTGTAGGATCTTGCGGCGGTCGGCACCGGGCATAGCGGCCCAAGCGGCAAAGGCGGCCTGAGCGGCGCGGGCGGCAGCGTCAATATCAGCCGCATCGCCGCGCGCCACCTGTGCCAGCGGTTTCAGATCGACCGGCGAGATGATTTCAAATGTCTTGCCCGAAGCCGCAGGCACCGCCTGCCCGCCGATATGGTTCAGCACGCCCTTTTGGGCAAAGCGCTGCAGGAAACCCGTCGCGCGGGCGATATTGTCGTCAAGCTTGGTCATTTGGTCCTCAGGCGCGGGTGAATGGCGTTGGTTCGCCAGCTGAAGTCTTGCGAGATTTCTTGAATCTCCAGCGTCAGGGCAAAATGTGGATGGGCCAGCAGCGGCGCGAAATGCGCCTCGGCAGTGCGCATCAGGGCCTGACCCACGGCTTTCTTCTCGTCTGCGCTGCGCCCGGTGCCGATGCGCAGGATCATGTCGGCAAAGGCGTTCTTTTCCAACAGGTCGGCCACCGCGTAATGCGGGCAGGGCCGGGCGCGCACCCGCACCGCCCCCAATTCGAACAGGCCCGAGGCCATCATGGTGGTGTGCAGGGAATTGCACAGCGCAGCCATGTCGCTCTGCACTTCCAGATTGGCGGAATATTCAACGGCAAGATGTGGCATCGAGTCGGCCCCCCCTATAACTTAACATGTTAAGCGAAATCTGACGTCCGTCAAGCATCCTCATCACATCCCGTCACAGCAAGTTGCGCTGCATTTCCGGGCGAAGGCTGGCAGTCTTGGGTCAAGCCGCTAGTTTCCAGAAAAAGCCATCGAGGATGCCATGCCCTTCAAGCCCGATCTGCATTGGTCTGACGTAACCCCTGAAGCGTTGTTCCTGAATCGCCGACAGCTGATCGCCGGGGCCGGCGCGTTGCTGGCCAGCCCGGCCCTTGCCGAAACCCCTTCCGAAACGCTGGAGCCGACCAGCCTTGAGGATATCACCAGCCACAACAACTTTTACGAATTCGGCTGGGACAAGGGTGATCCTGCAGCCAAGGCCGGCGCGATGACCACAAAGCCCTGGTCGATCGAGATCGGCGGCCTGGTCGACAAGCCGGGCACCTATGATCTCGACGACCTTGTGAAAGGCCAGACGATCGAAGAACGTATCTACCGTTTCCGCTGCGTCGAAGCCTGGTCGATGGTCGTGCCGTGGAATGGCTTTGAACTTGCGGCCCTGCTGAACCGTGTCGGTGTTCAGCCCTCGGCCCGCTATGTCGCCTTTGAAACCCTGCTGCGCCCCGAAGAGATGCCGGGGCAAAGGGATGGCTCTTTCCCGTGGCCCTATGTCGAGGGGCTGCGGTTGGACGAGGCGATGCATCCGCTGACCTTGCTGGCGACCGGCCTTTACGGTCAGCCGATGCCCAACCAGAACGGCGCGCCGATCCGGTTGGTCGTGCCATGGAAATATGGCTTCAAGTCGATCAAGAGCATCGTCAGGATTACCCTGACCGACCAGCAGCCGCCGACGACGTGGAACATCCTGCAACCGTCGGAATATGGCTTTTACGCAAACGTCAATCCAGCCGTCGATCATCCCCGCTGGTCACAGGCCAGCGAGCGGCGCATCGGAGCGGGGCTGTTTGGCGGCCGGGTCGATACGCTGATGTTCAATGGCTACGCCGATCAGGTGGCCAGCCTTTATGCCGGACAGGATCTGGCGGTGGACTTCTGATGTCCGATTGGCTGAATGCCACAGCCCGTCGGGTTCCAACCGCCGTCCTTTACCTTGCCGGGGCCTTGCCGGCGATCTGGCTGTTGGTCGCCGCCCTGCGCGACAATCTCGGACCCGACCCGGTGAAGGCGCTGGAACACGGCTTTGGCCTTTGGTCCTTGCGGTTTCTTCTGGCATCCCTCTGCGTGACGCCCCTCATGCGCCTTCGGATACGGCTGTTGAAATTCCGCCGGGCGCTTGGCCTGCTGGGCTTCGGCTATGCTGTCTTGCATGTCGCAACATGGCTGATGCTGGATATGGGATTGCGCTGGGGCCAGATCGCGGATGACCTGACCCGGCGTCCCTATATCATCCTGGGGGCGGTGGCGTTGGTCTTGCTGATCCCCTTGGCGGCCACATCCTCGAACGGTGCGATCCGCCGTCTGGGGGCGGCCAGCTGGAACCGGCTGCACCGTCTGGCCTATCCGGCGATCCTGGGCGGAGCGATCCACTTCGTGATGATCGGCAAGGTCTGGACCGGTGAATCGCTTGCTTACTTGGCGATCGCCCTAGGCCTTTTGGCGCTGCGACTGCCCCGACTCTTCATCGGCGAGCGGATAGCTGGGTAAAGCCGCCCTTCTGCGCGCAATTTTCTTGCGCAGGCGGGCCGGATTTGTGCCTAATGTTGTGCCAACCCCAAGATATTGTGAGAAAATCAGAGTCGGAAGAAAAAACATCGCTGTCTGTCATTTTTGGTCTTGCGTGGGGGAGTGATGGGGCCTAGATACCGCCTCACCGAAACGGAAGGTTGCTGGAAGGCGGCGGGATGGGACGGGTTGGCGCGGAAGCGTTGACGGAAATACTGGATGCAAGGCTGCGGGTGCGCCAAGGGATTGGCGGGCTGTTGTTTTTTGTG
>JALQYS010000584.1 GCA_023254015.1 Paracoccaceae bacterium | reverse complement strand
GCCCGGGGCCAGATGCACGGCCATCCGCTGACCGTGCCCGCCTCGCCCAGCCTGTCCTCGGTGCGCCGCCTGATCCACGATGCCGACCGGGTGCTGGCCATCGGCACCGAGTTCGGCTGGACGGATTACGACATGTATGTGGTGGGCGACCTGCCCGCCCGGCCCGACATGATCCGCATCGACGCCTGCGCCGAGCAGCTGGCCCGCTTGCCTGCCGCCCTGACGCTGCAGGGCGATGCCGGGGCGACGATGGCCGCCCTGCTGCCCCTTCTCGCCCCGCATAAAGGCGACGGTGCTGCCCGCGCCGATGAAACCCGCAGCAAGGCCCGCGCCGAGATCGGCCAGCTGGAGCCGCAGATGCCCCAGCGGCTGGAAATGGTCGAGGTGATCCGCGCCGCCCTGCCCGGCTGCCTGATTGTCGGCGACAGCACCCAGCCAATCTATGCCGGGAACCTTTACTATGACCACGACCGCCCCGGCGGCTGGTTCAACGCCGCCTCGGGCTATGGCGCCCTGGGCTATGGCCCCGGTGCGGCGGTGGGGGCGGCTGTCGGCACCCCCGGCGTCAAGGTCGTGTGCCTTGTGGGCGATGGCGGCCTGCAATTCAGCCCCGGAGAGCTGCGCACGGCCGTCGATGAGCGCCTGCCCATCACGTTTCTGGTCTGGAACAACGCCGCCTACAACGAAATCGCCGATGCCATGCGTGCCGCCAATACCGAGGTCATCGGCTGCCACCCTTCGCCGCTGAAGATGGAGCCCTTCGCCGCCGCCTGCGACCTGCCCTTCACCTCGGTGCCGCTTGACCCCGAGGCCTTGCACTGGGCCCTGGCGCAACCTCAGGACGGCCCCCGGCTGATCGAGGTGCGGGTCACGGCCTGACAGCCCCGATTTTTCGTCGAAAAATCGCACACCCCGAATTTTCGACGAAAATTCATGCCAGCCCGCTTTGATTTGATCAAATTTTGGGGCATAAGACAGCGACAAGATTTTGGGAGTCGCCTCATGGCCCATGACCTGATCGCCGGCATTGACGCGGACCGGCTGAAATCCTTCGCCACACGCGAGGCCAAACGCTATGCCGCCTCCCGTCCCAAGGCCAAAGCGGCACTCGACAAGGGGGCCGAGGCCTTTGTGTCGGGCGTGCCGCTGCATTGGATGAAGGACTGGCCGATGCCGCACCTGCCTTTGGTCGCCAAGGCCAAGGGCGCGCGGATCACCGACATCGACGGCTATGAGATCGACGATTTCTGCCTGGGCGACACCGGCAGCATGTTCGGCCATTCGCCCGATCCGGTCGCCAAGGCCATTCGCCATCAGGCGACGCGCGGGCTGACCTACATGCTGCCGACCGAGGACGCGCTTGAGGCCGGACAGCTGTTGCGCGCGATCTTCGGCCCCTTCCGCTGGCAAATCGCCACAACGGCCACCGATGCCAACCGTTTTGCCATCCGCGTGGCCCGCGCTGTGACCGGCAAGCCAAAGATCTTGGTGTTCAACGGCTGCTACCACGGCACGGTGGATGACGCGATGGTCGAGTTGTCCAACGGAAAAACCCAAAACCGCCAGGGCCTGCTGGGCCAGGTGGCCGACCTGACAACCTTGGCCACCTGCGTCGAATTCAATGACCTGGCCGCGGTGGAAGAGGCTTTGAAAACCGGCGAGATCGCGGCGATCCTGACCGAGCCGGTGATGACCAACTCCTGCATGGTGCTGCCCGACGCGGGCTTCCATGACGGGCTGCGGACGCTTTCGCGCCGCTATGGCGCGCTGCTCATCATTGATGAGACGCACACCATCTCCTCGGGCCTTGGCGGCTATACACGGGTGCATTCGCTGTCGCCCGACATGTTCGTGGTTGGCAAATGCGTGGCGGGCGGGATGCCCACCGCCGTCTGGGGCATGACCGACGAGATCGCGCAAGCCTACGAGGCGGCCAATGCAGCGCGCGCGCCCGGCCATTCTGGCATGGGAACCACGCTGTCTGCCAACCCGATGCAATTTGCCTGCCTCAAGGCCAACCTTTCCGAGGTAATGACCGAAAAGAACTATAATCACATGGAAAAGCTGGCCGAACGGCTGGCCCATGGTTTGAAAAAGTCAATCGATCGCCACAAGGCCCCGTGGCATGTCGTCCGCGTCGGGGCCCGGGTCGAGTTCATCTGCGCCCCCGGGCCGCTGAAGAACGGGGCCGAGGCGGGGCTTGCCCACCAGCCGCAGGTCGAGGCCGCGCTGCACACTGCCCTTCTCAACCGCGGCAGCCTGATTGCGCCCTTCCACAACATGATGCTTGTCAGCCCGGCGACCCGAAAACGTCAGGTCGATCGCCTGATCACCGCCTTTGACGAAGTGCTGACCGAACTCTTTGCCTGAAAGACCACGCCCATGACCACCCTCTCCCCCTCGGGTTCCACCGTTGCCGAGGCCGAAGCCTTTCTCGACGCCCACCCGGAAATCGAGGCTTTCGACATCATCCTGCACGATTCCAACGGCATTGGCCGGGGCAAGATCATCCGTCGGCATGAGTTGCTTTCCATCTACAAATCCGGCCGGCACATGCCGATTTCGATTCTGGGCCTCGATATCTGCGGCGAAGATGTCCATGAAACCGGGCTGATCTGGGATCAGGGCGACGGCGACCGTCGGGCCTGGCCAATCCCCGGCACGCTGGTGCCGCTGGCGGGCACCAACCCGCCCCGGGGCGAAGTTTTCATGTCGCTTTACAACCTTGACGGCAGTCAGATGACGTCAGACCCCCGCCACGCCCTGCAAAACCAGGTGGATGCCATGGCCGCCGAAGGGCTGTATCCGGCCGGGGCGTTCGAGCTGGAATTCTTCCTTCTGGAGAATGAGCGCGATGCGAACGGCAAGATGATTCCCGCCCGCGACGTGCTGGACCGCCGCCGCAACTCGAAAACCGATGTCTACTCGGTGGACCAGCTGCAGGGCATGCTGCCGCTTTTCAACGATGTCTACGCAGGTGCCAAGGCCGCAGGGATCAAGGCCGAAACCCTGATCTCCGAATTTGCACCGGGCCAATATGAGCTGACGCTGCACTACCGCGAAAACGTGATGCAGGCCGCCGATGACCTGATGCGGCTGAAGCGGCTGGTCAGGATGCATGCGCGGCTTCACGGCGTCACCGCCTGTTTCATGGCCAAGCCGAACGAGAATTACGCTGGCTCGGGCATGCATTTCCACGTCTCCTTGCAGGATGCCAAGGGCCAGAATGTCTTTGTCGAGGCGGTTGAGGGGCAGTGGAACGACACAATCCGTCACGCCATCGGCGGGCTGCAGCAGACCATGGGCGAATCGATGCTGGTCTTTGCCCCGCATGCGAATTCCTGGCGCCGCTTTGCCAGCCAGTCCTATGCGCCGGTCTCGCCCACCTGGGGCGTCAACAACCGCTCGGTCGCCCTGCGCATCCCGGCAGGCGACATTCGCGCCCGGCGGATCGAGCATCGCCCGGCGGGGGTGGATGCCAACCCCTATCTGGTGGCTGCCACCGTTCTGGCGGGCATCCGCCATGGGCTGAAGAACAAGATCGACCCCGGCCCGGAGGTCACCGGCAATGGCTATGACGCGGAAACCACCATTGTGATGCCGGACGACTGGCGGTCAGCCATCAAGGCGGCGCAGGGCTCGGCCTTTCTGAAAGAGGCCTTGGGCGAGGACATGCACCGCACCTTCACCGCCGTGAAGGCCGCCGAATATGCCCGCGTCATGCGCACTGTCAGCGAGGTTGATTTCGACCTTTACCTGCACACGGTCTGAAGCGGCTGCGCTTCATTTCCCGGGCCTGTCGGCTGGGCGGTTGTGCCCGCGGCAGGCCCGTTTCCTTTTTGACCTGAGGTCGCTCATGCGGGGGAGCCCGCCGCTGCGGATGGGCCGGGTACGGCGATTGCCCTTTTCGGGCAACCACCGGTGCCATGGGACAAGCGAAAAGAGGGGGCCAGCCCCCTCTTGTCCCTGGCGCAAGGCGCCAAGGACATTCACCCCCGGAGTATTTCTGCCAAGAGGAAAGGTCTAGCCTTCGATCCTGGTCAGGTCGGCCACGCCGGAACAGATGGCGCGGATGCGGTGCAGAAGGTTCAGCCGGTTGCGGCGCACGATCTGGTTGTCGCTGTTCACTTGCACGGCGGTGAAGAAGGCATCGATGGGCGCGCGGAGTTGGGCCATGCCACGCATGGCGGCGGGGAAATCCTCGGCCGCCATGGCGGGGGTGATGGCGGCCTCGGCCGCGTCGAGGGCGGCAAAGAGCGCGCGCTCCTCGTCGGTTTCGGCGAATTTCACGTCCGCGCCAAAGGAGTATTCCACCCCATCCTTCTGTTCAGCCTGAGTCAGGATGGTGTTCGCACGTTTGTAGCCTTGCAGCAGGTTCGGGCCGTCTTCGGTTTTCAGGAAGGCCGCCAACGCCTCGGCGCGTTTGACAAGGAGCGTCAGGTCGTCATTGCCCGGCATGGCAAGGCAGGCATCAATGACGTCATGGCGAATGCCCTGGTCTTTGAGGAAGACTTTCAGCCGGTCATGGAAGAAGGAGAGGAGGTCGTTGGTGCGGCTGTCGGGGTTCTCGACAGTGGCACCGATCATGGCGCGAACCTCGTCCCGGAAGAACTGGACATGTTCGGCCACCGCGCCAAACAGGGCGCGGGCGCGGGTGGCAACCGAGCCCGTCAGATCCTTGAGCGAATTCTCCGTGAAGTCCACCGGAGCGCCATGCCCCTGCCCCACGGCAAGGATGTTGCGTGACAGGGCAAGAAGAAGGGTCGACGCCAGATCGAAGCGCACCTCGTTGGTCAGGACCAAGCGGATCACCCCCAACGCGGCCCGCCGCAGCGCGAAGGGGTCTTTCGAGCCGGTGGGCTTTTCATCAATCGCCCAGAAGCCGGTCAGCGTGTCGATCTTGTCGGCCAGCGCCACGGCCACTGAAACCGGGTCGGTGGGCACCGCGTCCGAAGGGCCCAGCGGCGAATAGTGGTCGCGGGCGGCAAGGGCCACGGGTTCCGGCAGGCCGGCGGCGCGGGCGTAATACAGGCCCATCAGGCCCTGAAGTTCGGGGAATTCACCCACCATCGAGGACCGCAGGTCAGCCTTCGCAAGTTTGGCCGCCTGCTCCGCGAGAGCGGCGTCCGCGCCGACAAGCGGGGCGATTTCACGCGCCAAGGCCGCGATGCGACCGATACGGTCGGCCTGGCTGCCAAGTTTGTTGTGGAAGGTCACGGATTTCAGCCCGTCAAGCCATTCCCCCATCCCCGCCTTGGCCACCCGCAGGTCGTTTTCATAGAAGAACCGGGCATCTGACAGGCGCGCGGTCAGCACCTTCTGGTTGCCCTTGAGGATCGTCGCGCCATGGTCGGCGGGTTGGGTATTGGCGACGGTGACAAAGCCCTCGATCCGGCCGGTGCGCGGATTTTTCACCGAAAAGAACTTTTGATGTTCCTTCATCGAGGTTTGCAGAACCTCGGGCGGCAGATGCAGGAAGTCCTCGGCAATGCGGCCCATCAGCGGGACCGGCCATTCCACCAGTCCGGCGACTTCGGTCAAAAGGCCCTTGTCCTCAACCACTTCCATGCCGGCCGCGAAGGCAAGGTTCTGCGCGCCCTGCCAGATAGCAGCCTCCCGCTCGGCCGAATCCAGCACCACATGGGCGCGTTTCAGCTTGGT
>JALQYS010000601.1 GCA_023254015.1 Paracoccaceae bacterium | reverse complement strand
GTAAAGGATGTCCACCGTTGTCATGGCTCAGCCCCCCGTGTGGTTCATGCCGCGCGCCATCGCGCCCCGCAGGGTGCCGCGCGAATAGTCAAAGTCATGCCCGCGCGGTTTGCGGGCGATCGCGTCGCGGATGGCCTGGTCCAGCGCCGCCTCATCGGGCGATGCGCGCAGCACCGATCGCAGGTCCGAGGCGCCTTCCTGCCCGAGGCAGGGGTAAAGCTCTCCGGTGCAGGTCAGCCGCACGCGGTTGCAGCTTTCGCAGAAATTGTGGCTGAGGGGCGTGATGAAGCCGATCTTCTGCCCCGTCTCGGTCAGCCGGACATAGCGCGCGGGCCCGCCCGTGGTTTCCCTGAGCGGGGTCAGCGCAAAGCGTTCGGCCAGCCGGGCGCGCAGCTCGGCCAGGGGCAGGAATTGCCCGATCCGCGCCTCTGCCCCGTCTTCGCCCATCGGCATCAACTCGATGAAGGTCAGGTCATGGCCTTCGGACGCGCACCAGTCGACCAGCGGGAAAAGCTCGGTTTCCGTAAAGCCGCGCAGGGCGACGGTGTTGATCTTGACGCGCATCCCCGCCGCCTGTGCCGCGCGGATGCCCTCCAGCACCGGGGCAAGCTGCCCGCGCCGGGTGAGCGTGGCAAAGCGCGCCGCATCCAGCGTATCGAGCGAGACATTCACCCGGGCCACCCCGCAAGCGGCAAGGTCTGCCGCATGGCGCGCCAGCTGGCTGCCATTCGTCGTCAGCGTCAGTTCGCGCAAGGCGCCGCTGTCCAGATGGCGCGACATGGCGCGGAAAAAGCCCATGATGTCACGCCGCACCAAAGGTTCTCCGCCGGTCACGCGCAGCTTTGTCACCCCAAGCCCGACAAAGGCGGAACACAGGCGGTCGAGCTCCTCCAGCGACAGAAGATCCTTGCGGGGCAGGAACTGCACCCGTTCGGCCATGCAATAGCTGCACCGAAAATCGCAGCGGTCAGTGACCGAGACGCGCAGATAGCGGACAGACCGGCAAAAGCCATCCGTCAGGGGGGCAGGGACGGGGCGGGCCTTTGCGTCCAGGGACAAGGGGGCTTGCAGCATGACCTAAACTCCTGCGCCAAAGGGGTGCCAGTCGATCACCTCGCCCTCGGCAACGCCTTGGGTCGGGGCGGGGACCATGGCCAGCCCCTCGGCCTGTGCCAGCGGGAAAAGCGTGGCCGAAACGCCGTTGCCCAGCCTTTCAAGCAGCGGCAGGCCGGTTGCGTCGGTGCCCGCGCGGCGGACGGGAAAGACCTCGGCCCGGCCGGGGCGACGCTGCCAGGAAAAGGCGGCGCGCGCCTTGAACGGGGCGAAGGGGGCGGGTTCGGCGCCGGCCAGACGCGCGATCTGGGGCGCGACGAACAGGTGAAAGCCGACAAAGGCCGCCAGCGGATTGCCCGGCAGGCCGGTAAAGGCGGTGTCGCCAAGGCGACCGAACATCACGGGCTTGCCAGGTTTCACGGCAACCCGCCAGCCGGCGATTTCCCCGCCTGCAAGCGCAAAGGCCGGGCGGATCGGGTCGCGCCCGCCCATCGACACCCCGCCCGACGTCAGCACAAGATCGGCCTCTGCCGACAGGCGGGCCAGACGCCGGGCCAGGGGCTCGGCCTCATCGGGCATGGTGCCGCCGTCTATGGCCTCACATCCCGCCGCCTGCGCCAGGGCCAGCAGCATCGGGCGGTTGGCATCGAAAATCTGCCCCGCCGCGCGCGGCCCGCCCTTGGCCAGCTCGTCGCCGGTGGACAGAACCACAACGCGCGGCTGGCGGGACACGGCAACACGCGCGATGCCATTGGCGGCCAGAAGCCCCAGATGCTGCGGGGCAATCCGCGTGCCGCGGGCCAGAAGGCAGGCGCCCAACGGCTGGTCGCTGCCCTGAAGGCGGACATTGTCCCCGCGC
>JALQYS010000475.1 GCA_023254015.1 Paracoccaceae bacterium | reverse complement strand
ATCCCGAAATCTTCACCGAAGAAGCATGACAGCAGACCAAGGACCAGCCGTCGCCAAACTGTCCGGGACTTACTGAAACGGCTGTCCGCGACTTAGTGAAATCGCTGTCCGGTCTTTCCGAAATCCGCACCCCAAAGGCTGTGAACGTCCGAGGTCCAGACGTTGAAGATCGAAAACGCGCCCCATTTGCGCTCAGCCGCGGGCGCCAGATCCTCGTTATGCAACGAGGGTGACGGGTTGGTTAGCTTCATGGATGTCCCTTCCCTTTCCTGGAAATGACATGGCGGTTTCATGTCAGGGTGTTCTTTGTCCGCGCCCGGAAGCTGCGCCCAATCGGCGGACAGGACAATCAACAGAATCGAAATAGGATATTTCGGATATTTTTGAAAAAGTTTCGGGGATTTTTTCCGATTGACGGTTGTGTTAGGCTGGATGTGCTCGCCTGAACAGCCGCAACCCGGACCGGCGGTTGCGGCACAATCCGGAAGGAGAACATCATGTTCAAGACCAATGAAGGCACCGTTGACCGGGCGCTGCGCATCCTTGTCGGGCTGGCGCTGCTGGCCTGGTTCTTCCTGGATCGGGGGCAAGGGTTTTGGCATTACGCCAAGCTGATCGGCATCGTCCCGCTTGTGACCGGGCTGATCGGTTACTGCCCCATCTATTCGATCCTCGGGCTCTCGACCTGCCCGATGAAAAGGGCGTGACGCCTGGGGGCGTCGGAATTTGACACAAATTCCGGGCCGATTTCTGTGTCAGAAATCGGGGCGCGGCGGGTTTGCGGCGCCTTGACTACTCGGCGGCGTGGCGCCTCGGCGCCAGCATGCCCTTCAGATAGCGCCCGGTATGGCTCGCCTCGACCTTGGCCACGTCCTCCGGCGTGCCGGTCGCCACGATCTGCCCACCGCCATCGCCACCCTCGGGCCCGATATCGATGATCCAGTCGGCGGTCTTGACGACATCAAGGTTATGTTCGATCACAACCACCGTGTTGCCCTGCTCTACCAGTTCATGCAGCACTTCCAGAAGCTTGCGGACATCTTCGAAATGCAGGCCGGTCGTGGGCTCGTCCAGGATGTAAAGCGTCCGCCCCGTGGCCCGGCGCGACAGTTCCTTTGACAGCTTGACCCGCTGCGCCTCGCCACCCGAAAGCGTGGTCGCCTGCTGGCCCACCTTGATATAGCCCAGCCCCACCTCACACAGCGCATCCATCTTTTCGCGGATGCTGGGAACTGCCTGGAAAAACTCGCGCGCGTCTTCGCAGGTCATGTCAAGAACATCGGCGATGCTCTTGTTCTTGAACTTGATTTCCAGGGTCTCGCGATTATAGCGCTGGCCCTTGCAGGTCTCGCAGGTGACATAGACATCGGGCAGGAAGTGCATCTCGATCTTGATGACGCCGTCGCCCTGACAGGCCTCGCAGCGCCCGCCCTTGACGTTGAAGGAAAACCGCCCGGCCTGATAGCCACGGGCCTTGGCCTCGGGCAGGCCCGCGAACCAGTCACGGATCGGAGTGAAAGCGCCGGTATAGGTAGCCGGGTTGGACCGCGGGGTGCGGCCGATGGGCCGCTGGTCAATGTCGATCACCTTGTCGAGATGTTCAAATCCCTTAATCGTTTCGCAGGGGCTGGGCGTTTCATGCGCGCCGTTCAGCCGGGATGCGGCGGTCTTGAACAGGGTTTCGATGGTCAGCGTCGACTTGCCACCGCCCGACACGCCGGTGACGCAGACGAACTTGCCCAAGGGAAACTCGGCCGTGACATTCTTCAGGTTGTTGCCCGTGGCGCCGACCACCGTCAGCTTTTTCCCATTGCCCTTGCGGCGGGTCTTGGGAACCGAAATCTCGCGCGAGCCGGCCAGATATTGGCCCGTAAGGCTGGCCGGATCTGCCGCAACTTCCTTGGGCGTGCCATGCGCCACGACCCGGCCGCCATGCACGCCCGCGCCCGGCCCCATGTCAAAGACATAATCCGCCTCGCGGATCGCGTCCTCGTCATGTTCCACCACCAGAACCGTATTGCCTTGATCGCGCAGGTTTTTCAGCGTGGTCAGCAAGCGGTCATTGTCGCGCTGGTGCAGGCCGATACTGGGTTCGTCCAGCACATAAAGCACCCCCGTCAGCCCCGAGCCGATCTGGCTGGCCAGCCGGATGCGCTGGCTTTCCCCCCCCGAAAGGGTGCCGGCGTTGCGCGACAGGGTCAGGTAGTTCAACCCGACGTTCACCAGAAAGCCCAGCCGCTCACGGATTTCCTTCAGGATGGCGCGGGCGATTTCGTTCCTTTGATTGGTCAGGCTGGCCGGAACCGTGCCGACCCAGTCAAACGCCTCTTGAATCGACATCTGCACCACCTGCCCCACATGCAGGCCGGCAATCTTGACCGCCAGGGCCTCGGGGCGCAGACGATAGCCCGAGCAGGCCCCGCAGGGCCGGTTGTTCTGGAACCGCTCCATCTCCTCACGGCTCCAGGCTGAATCCGTCTCGCGATAGCGCCGCTCCATGTTGGGAATAACGCCCTCGAACACACGGCTGACCTGATAGATGCGCCCGCCCTCATCATAGCGGAATTCGATCTCTTCGCCGCCCGAGCCATGCAGGAACAGATCCTTCACCTTTTCGGGCAGGTCCTTCCATTTCGCCTTCTTGTCAAAGCCATAGTGCTTGGCCATCGCGTCGATGGTCTGGGTGAAATAGGGGCTTTTCGATTTGGCCCAGGGCGCGATGGCCCCTTGTGCCAGCGTCAGGCCCTGATCGGGCACGATCAGCCTTTCGTCGAAAAACAGCTCTGCCCCCAGCCCATCGCAGACCGGGCAGGCGCCGAAGGGGGCGTTGAAGGAAAAGAGCCGCGGCTCGATCTCGGCAATGGTGAACCCCGAAACCGGGCAGGCGAATTTTTCGGAATAGGTGACACGCTCCCCCTCGCCCTCACTGGGCGCGGTTTCGATCACGGCGATGCCATCGGCGAGGTTCAGCGCAGTGCGGAAACTGTCGGCCAGCCGCGTCTCCAGCCCTTCGCGCACCACGATCCGGTCAACCACGACATCAATGTTGTGGCGGAATTTCTTGTCGAGGGTCGGGGGTTCTTCCAATTCGTAGAACTGCCCGTTCACCTTGACCCGCTGGAAGCCCTGCTTGCGCAGCTCCGGGAATTCCTTCTTGTACTCGCCCTTCCGGTCGCGGACGATCGGTGCCAACAGATAGGCCCGCGTGCCTTCGGGCATGGCCATCACCGCATCCACCATGTCCTGCACCTGCATCGCGGTGATCGGCAGGCCGGTGGCGGGCGAAAAGGGTGTGCCGACGCGGGCAAACAAGAGCCTCAGATAGTCATAAATCTCGGTCACCGTGCCGACGGTCGAGCGCGGGTTCTTCGAGGTGGTCTTCTGCTCGATCGAAATCGCGGGCGACAGGCCCGAGATGTGGTCAACATCCGGCTTGCCCATCATGTCCAGAAACTGCCGGGCATAGGCCGACAGGCTTTCGACATAGCGGCGCTGGCCCTCGGCATAGATGGTGTCAAAGGCCAGCGACGACTTGCCCGAGCCGGACAGGCGTCCGGCTTAACTTTTTAATCAGACCTCACTATGAATCAGCCTCTCACTTTTTCACTACTGACGAGTGTGAACAAACTGGCTGATGATCTTGATATCCAACAATTTCCTCAGTCGGCACTGTATGTAATTGCCACACCTATAGGCAATGTTTCTGACATCAGTTTGCGCGCACTCAAAGTTTTAA
>JALQYS010000435.1 GCA_023254015.1 Paracoccaceae bacterium | reverse complement strand
ACCCGGTCAGACCGGCGATTTCGGGCGTCAGGTCATGCGTCGCCCATTCGCGCCAGGCCGCAAAGGCGCCAGTCCCGGGCCGCGGTGTCCAAAGCGCCTGTCCGCGATCGAAGAACCCAGCCGCCCACAGGCCAAAGCTGCGAGAGATTCCGGCAGGCCAGTCGATCCCCGTCTTGCGCGCCACAAGCTCGGCCACGGTCGGCAGGGCCTCGGGCAGGGCCGCAGGGGCGTGCATCCGCGCCTTGAGCAAGGCAAGGTCGCCCGGCTTGACCGGCGAGGACGAGGCGATCAGCGCTGCGGCAAGGTCGTCATCGGTGATCTCGCCCGCGCTGACCCTGGCGGCCAGATCGGCGCGCGGCTGGGTCAGCCGGGCCCCCGCCACGCGGCCCAGCCGGGCAGAGGCATGGGCCAGATCTTCACCGGTCTGGCCAAGGAAGGGGTTTACCGCAACCGTCGCGTCCAGCGGAAAGGCGGGGGGGATGGCGCGTGCCGCCGCCTCGGCCGCCGTCAGAAGCTGCGAGGCAAGGGACGGCGCAATCTGGCTGTGCTTGAGAAACATCGAAGCCTCCTCGGATCAGGATTTCAGGGGCAACCGGAAGCCGCCGATCATGCGGTCCAGCAGCGCGTTCAGGTAAAGGCCGTTCGCCAGATGCACCCGCAGCCCCGCGGTCGAGGGGTGATGCGCCCACAGCGGAAACAGCGCCTGGGCAAAGGCGACAAGGCCAAAGGACAGGACGGCCAGCACGATCAGCGCCCATTCCAGCGGTCCGGCCTGCGGAACGGCAGGCAGCGAGGGGCCCCAGACCGCCTGCGCCACCACCTGAAAGCTGAAATAGGCCAGAGCCGCCGCCAGCGAGGCGGCAAAGGTCCGCCGGGTCAGCGCGCCGGGCGCGGCATCGGCAAGACCTTGCGCGATCAGATATGAGACGCCGAATATCAGCATGGCACCAAGGGCCAGCGCCTGCGGCGACTTCTCACCCAAGGTCAGGGTAAAGACCCCGGCCACCGCGCCGAACAGCCCCAGCGCCAGGGCAAAGGCGCGCAGCACCGACCAGACCCCCGGCACAGCAACCGGCCCGGGCTTTCTTGTGGCGTTCACCGCGGCCACCGCACCGCCTGACGACAGGAAGGCATGGGCCTTGTAAAGCGAATGGGCCACGATGTGCAAAAGTGCCAGCGCCCAAAGGCCAAGACCGCATTGCAGCAGCATGAAACCCATCTGCGCCACGGTCGACCAGGCCAGCGCCGTCTTGACCGCGCTTTGCGTCAGCATGACCAAGGCGCCGAACAGTGCCGTGAACCCGCCCAGCACCACCAGCGCCGCCATGGCCCCGGCACTGTGCTGCACCAAACCCGAGAGCGTGATCACCATCACCCCGCCCGCATTGATGATGCCCGCATGCAAGAGGGCCGAAACCGGCGTCGGGGCCTCCATCACCTCGGTCAGCCAGCCGTGCAGCGGGAAAGCGGCCGTCTTGAGCGCGGCGGCCAGAACCACGAAGGCCACGCCGATCTGCGCAGACGCATCCAGCGACGAGACAAGAGTCAGCCTGGCGATGTCAACCGTGCCGAGGCTGTGCCACAGAAGAGCCGTCGCTGCGAGCAGGGCCAGATCCCCCGCCCCCCAGACCCGGATGAACTTGGCCGCAGCCCGCTGCGCTTCGGGCCGGTCGTGGTAAAAGATCAGCAACTGCTGCAGAACCAGACCCGTCGCGACGAAACCCGCAACCAGCACCGGCAGGCTTGCGGCCTGAACCATCATCAGCACACAGGCGATGGCCGCCAGCGTCAGCCCGTGAAACCGGCCTTCGCGTGCCTCACCGTCAAGGTAGCGCCGCGCATAGCGGATGACGACCCAGCCGACAAAGGCCACCAGCAGGGCCAGCGTCGCGCTGATCGCGTCCAACCGCAGGAGCGCCAGTCCGGCAAAGGGCAGGCTTTGCGCGCCATGGGTCAGGAATTGCCAAAGTCCTGCCAGCACCAGCGCCAGCGCCCCCAGCATCGCCCCCTCGGCCATGGCAGGCAGTCGACCGGGGCGGGCGCCGGGACGCAGGGCAAAGGGAAGCGCGGCAAGAAGCGGAACAAGAGGGGCAAGGGCAATCAGCGGGAGATCGGGCAGCGGCAGATCGGGCATGTCAGGCTCCGTTTCGGGATCATGCTTGCGATCTAGCTTGCGATCAAATTTCAGAAAATTACATATATTAGTCACAAATGTTCTATATAATAGAAGAATGGCCCAGCTGAACCTGCATCATCTGCGACTGTTTCTTGCCGTTGCCAGCGACGGCACCCTGACGGGTGCGGCGCGGCATCTGAACCTGTCGCAGTCGGCCCTGTCGACCCAGCTGCGGACGCTGGAGGCGACACTGGGCCAGAACCTTTTCGAACGCCGCGGCCGCGGTCTGGTTCTGACCGAGGCGGGCCGCATCGCGCTGGATCATGCCGAGGCGATCTTTCGCACCGCCGATGATCTGACCGCCACGCTGCGCGAAACCGGCCGGACCCGTCGCGCCCTGAGGGTGGGCGCGCTGGCCACCCTGGCCCGCAATGTCCAGATGCAGTTCCTGCGCCCCCTGATCGGGCGCGCGGATGTCGATACCAGCATAGGCTGGGTTGGCCTCCAGCTCCTTCAGCCAATCCTCATCGTTGGCGTTTGGACGGGAATTCTTGGGCTTTTTCCCGTCAGAAACCAGCAGCCCGCCGTGCGGGTACGAGTCGTAAGCCTGCTGGACAGCCTCCAGCCATTCATCCTTGTTCAGCCGCCTGCCCACTTCCTTGGCCGCACGGGCGCAGGCAGCAAAGGCATGTTCAGCGAAAGTCATTGTCGTAGTACAGGTTATGGACGTGTGCCGCGTAACTCCACGGCTCCCTCATCCTCCGCTTCATGCCCTCATACCCGCAGTTCCATCGCAGGGCTAGTAGCCAGACCGTGGGACTGATCCCATCCCGCTCCATCCTCTGGATGGCTTG
>JALQYS010000414.1 GCA_023254015.1 Paracoccaceae bacterium | reverse complement strand
ATCGGCTGGGATGGGCACGAGCTGATCGGCGACATGAAGAACGCCTATTGCTATTGCCAGCGCACGCGCGAGGGCCGCATCACCGTGGGCGCGCGCGGGGTACCCTACAGGTTCGGCTCTGGCATGGATGCCAATGGCGCGCCCGATGCCGAAACCATCGCGCGGCTGACCGCGATCCTGCACGAACATTTCCCCGAGGCCGCGAAATACCCCATCGACCACGCCTGGTGCGGGGTGATCGGCGTGCCGCGCGACTGGTGCGCCACGGTGGGGCTGGACCGCGACACCGGCCTTGGCTGGGCGGGGGGCTATGTCGGAACCGGGGTGTCCACCGCGAACCTTGCGGGGCGCACCCTGGCCGATCTGGCGCTGGGACGAGAGACACAGATCACCCGCCACCCTTGGGTCAACCGCCGCGTCCGCCAGTGGGAGCCGGAACCCTTTCGCTGGCTGGGCATCCACATGATGTACCGGCTGTTCCACATGGCGGACCGCCGCGAGGCGCAGGGCCAGCCCAAGCCTTCGCGGCTGGCCGCCTTTGGCAACTGGATCACCGGACGGCATTAAGCCGCGCCCTTACTTCGTCAGGATCAGCTTGCCCTGCCGGGTGATCCGCAACGAATAGACCTGACCGTTCAACAGGATACGGGCCAGATTGCCGCCCTTGGTCAGCCGCTCGGCATCGTGAACCGGCGTTTGGTCGGACGGGGTGGGAAAGCGGGAGAAAGCTTCGGCGGAAATCGGTGCGGTCATGGCGGTGCCTTTCGGGCCAATCAGGGAAACATCGATCTGGCTCGCCTGGCGGCTGGCTGTAACCTGAATTCATACTAAAACAATCAGGATTGTAAACCCCCTTTTCACCCACCCCTTGCCCGCCTGTTGCAAGGGGCTGGGGGAAAGATCACTCGGCCATGCCGACCGCCCGCCGATAGGCCCGGTTGCCATAAAGCAGCGCGTCCGGCTGGTCGGACAAGGTCACCGCCGTGACCTGCCCGATCATCACGTAATGCGTCTCCCACAGCATGGCGGTTTTCAGCGTGCAGTCGAAACTGGCGGCCGCTTCTGTCAGCACCGGCTGACCGCCCTGCCCCGCTGTCCAGCCCACCCGGTCAAACCGGCTGCCTTCGGCCTTGTCGCGGCCCGAGAAGATGTCGGAATGCCCTTGCTGGCCCGCGTTCAGAAGGTTGGCGCAAAAGGCCCGGTTCTGCAGAATGGCCGCCGCCGCCGGGCTTTTGTGGTGGATGCAGACCAGCAAGGACGGCGCCTCGCCATCGGCCGAAACCGAGGTCATGGACGACACCGTGACCCCGTGCTGCCCCCCCGGCCCATCCGTGGTGATGACCGACACGAAGGTCGCCGCGCGGGCCATGCCTTCGACGAAAGATTGGCGCAGATCCATGACCTTAGCCCAGATCGAAGAAGCGTTGCAGTTCGACGTCCGGCACCTTTTTCGCAAACTGGTCATGCTGGCTTTGCCGCGTGGCGCTGAAGGCGTCGACAAACCGGTCGCCCAGCCAGTCGCGGGCGAAAGCCGACGCGCGCAGACGGGCAATCGCCTCGGGCATCGAGCGGGCATAGTCGGCGCCTTCCTGCGGATTGGCATGGCCGTTGCCTTTGACTTCTGGCTGCGGTTCGATCTTTTCGACGATCCCGGCAACGCCTGCGGCGATGGTGGCGGCAGCGGTCAGATAGGGGTTGGTATCCGCCCCCGGCAGTCGGTTTTCCACCCGCAGGCTGCCCGCGTCATGCCCAACCACGCGGAAGCAGGTGGTGCGGTTCTCATAACCCCAGGTCAGGCCGGGCGGCGCAAAGGTGCCCGGTGCAAAGCGGCGATAGCTGTTCACCGTCGGCAGGAACACAAGGCTCATGTCGCCAATGTATTTCTGCAAACCCCCAATGAAATGGCGGAAGGTCTGGCCGATGCCATTTTCGGCGCCGGGATCGTGGAACAGCGTCTTTCCGGCCGCGTCCTTCATCGAGATATGCAGGTGGATTGACTGGCTGTCGGCGGTCTCCGTCCAGCGCGGCATGAAGGTGACCGACCGGCCCTGACGCAGCGCCAGCGCCCGGATGAAGTTCTTCAAGAGCACCAGCTGGTCGGCCGGCTCAAGCCCCTGCCCCGCGCCGATGCAGGCCTCAAGGAATCCGCCGCCGATTTCCTCGTGCATCTTGGCCAGATCGATCTTCAAAGGCCCGCACATTTCGGACAGGGCCTCATACCATTCCTGCTGCACGGTCTGATACAGGATCAGGTCGTGGCTGGCGTGCATGGTGGCGGTTTTCAGGCCGCGATAGCCTTTTTCCCGCGCCGATTCCGGGGTTTCGTCGAAAAGGGTATACTCCAGCTCCATCCCGTATTTCGGATGAAGGCCATGGGAGGCCGCCCGCTCGAGCACCTTTTTCAGGATCGAGCGCGGGCAAAGCTGCGCCGTCTCGCCCGAGTAATTGGTCAGGACCAGAAGGTCATGGCCCGGTTTGGCCCAGGGGATGCGCCGCGCAGTCGCAGGGTCCACCACCAGGGGGTCGTCGTGGAAATCCCCCGTCCCGTCGGTGACGCCCGGCATTTCCAGCATCTCGTCGGTCGGGTCCAGCGCCAGCTGCGCCGGCGCCATGCCCATGCCGTTCTTCAAGATGCCCTTCAGGCTGCCGACAGACACCATCTGCCCCCGCAAAAGCCCGTTGGTATCCACAAGGGCCACGGTGGCAAAACGGCTGTTTTCATCTTCGAGATATGCGTTCAGTGTCATGGCGTTCCCTGTGTTGGCCCCTGTTCGTTCAGGGCTTGAAGTTGGGCCAGATCCTCGGCCGGATGGGTGGAATAAGCCTTCAGGAACACCCGAAGGCCATTGGTAATGAAACGCTGCAGATCCGCCCGCGTGGGCAGGTTTTCCGGATCATGCAGCGCGCGGTTGCGCGGGGCCGACAGGATCAGGCCCCACAGATCTTCGGCCGCCATTTCGACATCGTCAAAGGCCAGCCGGCCCTCGGCCTTGCGGGCCGAGAGATAGTCCATCATCCCCGCCAACATCCGCTCGGGGCCCGCGGCCTGATAGGCCCGGCCAATCTCGGGGAAGCGCTGCGCCTCGCCGATGATGAGGCGGGCGAGAGACAGGAAATCGGGGCGCAGCACGGTATCGGCATAGTGCCAGGAAAAGGCCCAGAGTTCCGGCACAAGACCCAGACCGTCAGGTTCCTCAAACGCCCCCAGCATCGTGTCGCGCTGTTCGACCATGATGGCGGTGAACAGTTGCTCCTTGCTGCCAAAGTATTGAAACAGCTTGAACTCGGGGAAGTAGCGTGGGCGATAGTTCAGACCCATCTTTTTGAAACGGTGCGAAAAGGCTTCTGGGTCGGTGGCCAGGAAGGCAATGTGATCGACCACGCCGCTTTGATCGGTGCGGGCGTTGTCCGGTGTGCCCAGGTAATACATGTCCTTGTTCGGAATGTTGTGCGGCCCCATGTGGACCTGGAT
>JALQYS010000404.1 GCA_023254015.1 Paracoccaceae bacterium | reverse complement strand
ATCCCGAAGTTCAACGAAAGCGAAGGCCACGGGCCGAAGCGGCTGCATCCGGTCGAGGATTACTTCGACGATCTGTCGATGCATCTGATGTGGGAAATCTACAAACGCGATTTCCAACTGTTCAAATATGACTTCGACAATCCGGGCAACAAGATGCCCATTGGCGAGATCGACCTTGACGAAGTGCACGCCAAACTGGGCGACTGAGCCATCGGCGCGCGGGCGAAGGGCCCGCGCAAGCCGGTCCTCGCCGGCGCGGGTTCCCCGCTTGGCTCAGGAATGGGGGCGCCGCCCCCAAACCCCCGGAGTATTTCAGCCAAGAGGAAGCATCTGATCACGGGGTGGGTTTGCGGTGAGGCGGTACTTAGGGCAAAGGTGGCGCGGGCTGGAATGCAGCTGTTTCCTCTTGGCTGAAATACTCCGGGGTCCGGGGCAGCGCCCCGGCGCCTGAGCCAAAGCGCGGCTGTGCTTTGGCGAGGCAAAAGCCCCTGTCGCGGCTTTGGCCGCGACGCCGCTAGATCCCTTCGACCTTGAGCAGGATCTTCCCGATATGGCCCGAGCTTTCCAGTCGCCAATGTGCCGCCGGGGCCTGATCCAGGGGATACTCGCTGTCGACCGGCACCTTGAATACCCCGCGGGCGATCATCGGCCAGACGTTCGTTTCCACTTCTGCGGCGATGGCGGCCTTGGCCTGGTCGGATTGTGGACGCAGGGTTGATCCGGTGATCGTCAGGCGGCGGGTCATCACCTCGGCGAAGTTCAGTTCCACCTTTGGCCCCTGCAGGAAGGCGATCTGCACCAGCCGCCCGTCATCGGCCAGCGCCTTGATGTTCCTCGGCAGATAGCTGCCGCCGACCATGTCGAGAATCAGGTCGAAACCACCCAGTTTCCTTGCTTCGGCGAGAAAATCCTCGTCCCGGTAGTTGAAGCAGCGTTCCGCCCCCAGATCCTCGCAGGCGCGGCACTTCTTGTCGCTGCCTGCCGTGGCAAAGACCCGTGCCCCCAGCGCCCGCGCGATCTGGATGGCGGTGGTGCCGATGCCGGAAGAGCCGCCGTGCACCAGGAACCGTTCGCCCGCCTTGAGCTTGCCGCGCATCACGACGTTGGACCAGACGGTAAAGCAGGTTTCCGGCAGGCCGGCCGCCTCGCGCAGGGCCATGCCGTCGGGGATCGGCAGGGCGTGGGATTCGTGGCAAGCGGCATATTCGGCATAGCCGCCGCCCGGCAGAAGGGCGCAGACCTTGTCGCCGATCTTCCATCGGGTCACGCCGGGTCCAACCTCGACCACTGTTCCTGCGCCTTCAAGGCCGGGCAGGGGGGAGGCGCTGGGCGGCGGGGCATATGACCCCGCGCGTTGCAGCGCGTCTGGCCGGTTCACACCGGCATAGGCCAGCCGCAGGATGATCTGCCCATGGCCCGGCACGGGCACCGGTACCGAGACCGGTTGCAGCACATCCGGCCCGCCGGGTTGGTGAATGGCCATGGCCAGCATGGAATCCGAAAGTGTCATCTGTGTTCAGCCTTTCATCTTGCCGGGCAGATCGATTGCGGGTTGAGGCGCGGAAATCCTGTCCAGAATCTTCAGCGGCCCGTTCATCAGCGCCCGCAGGGCGGGGTTCGTGCGCAGACCGGCTTTCAGCTTTTCGATCTGCAGGATGTTGTCGATCCGGCGGTCCAGGAACTCCCAGGTGGCGGTGTGGTCGTCCGAGGTATCCCCCAGCCAGTAGAGCACGGTGGCGGCGTGCACAGCAGAGAGGCTGACGCGTTTGGAATACCAGTTCACATCGCGCGAGCTGTCGCCAAGCGCGGTCCAGATCGCATCGGCGGTGCCCCAGAGCAGGTTCGCGCCTTCGGCCGCGTGCTGGGGCAGGGCAAAGAGCGTCGAGCCCCGCCGCACGGCCTCCTTGTCGGCCAGTTCCAGCCTGAGGCGAATCGCCAGGGCGACCCGGTCGCGGAACCGAAGCCCCGAAAGATCGCGCTCGGCCAGCGCCTCGGCCATGGTCGCATCGCCGGCGCGGTGATAGGCGACGGCAAGATCGATGCCGCCACGTGGAAACAGCGCCTGGGCAAGACCCGGGGCTACCCCCGAATCGGTCATCGCGGCCACCAGCGTTGCTGGGGACCAGCCATCGAAGGCCACATGGGGCAGCGCGGCCTGCAAAATCCGGGCCTTTGCGGCTTCGGGGGTGGTTTCACGGTCCATCGCGTCCTCCTTTGTGATCCCCGTGTAGACAAGTCCTGCGGGTTTTGCTATGCGCCGCGGGCCTGCACATCTTGTGCAACTCTAACTTAGGAAGGTGGTGACAACCACATGCAGGTCAGCGTCCGCGACAATAACGTCGAGCAAGCCCTCCGGGCCCTCAAGAAAAAGCTCCAGCGCGAAGGCGTGTTCCGCGAAATGAAGCTCAAGCAGCATT
>JALQYS010000388.1 GCA_023254015.1 Paracoccaceae bacterium | reverse complement strand
TTTCGGCCATTGATGAGGGAGTGGTGCTGACCTTGGCCGAACCGCAGGACATGGCGACGCATCTGGCGGGGGAGCTTGCGGCCTTGCAGGGGCAGGGGCCGGCGCCCGCCATTCTGGCCTGTGACTGCATCCTGCGGCGGCTGGAGGCCTTGGAAAAGCAGAAGACGGGCGAGATTTCCGCCATCCTGCGCGCCCATGGCGTGGTGGGCTTTTCCACCTATGGCGAGCAGGTGAACTCGATGCATGTCAACCAGACCATGACCGGAGTGGCGCTTTATCCGCCAGAGGGGGCATGACCGACACCATCCTCAACCCCGCCGATCCGCCCGCCCGGCAGATCGAAAAGCTGTTGACGATCTCGCGTGTCCTGATGCGGCGGGTTGAGCAGATCACCGATGACGGCGGCGCAGCCTATGCCCAGTTCCAGCGCGCGGCGATGCTGGAGGATCAGGTGCGCGAGCGCACGCGCGAGCTGGAGCGCGCGCTGGACCTCTTGAATGCCTCGAATGCCGCGCTGGAACAGGCCAACCGCGAGATTGACCGGGCGCGGCAGAACCTCGCTGATGCCATCGAAACCGTGCAGGAAGGCTTTGCCCTTTTTGGCCCCGATGATGTGCTGGTGATGTCGAACAGCCGGTTCTGCGTGCATCTGACCGATGTGCGCCCGCATCTGACGCCGGGGCTCACCTTTTCGGAGTATATCGCGCTGGTCAGCCGCTCGGCCGATCTGGAACTGCCCGAGGGAGAGACGCCCGAGGCCTGGGCGGTGCAGCGCCTGCGCCGCCACATGGATCAGCATGTGATCTTCAACGTGCGGATGCGCTGGGATCACTGGGTGCAGGTTTCCGAACACCGCACCGCCGATGGCGGAACGGTGGTGCTGCAGACCGATGTCACCGATCTGATCCGGCTGGAGCGGCAAGAGATGGGCCGGCTTCTGGACGATCAGGAGCGTCTGGTGCGCGCGACGCTGGATCATATCAATCAGGGCGTGGCGATCTTTGACCGCAGTCAGCGGCTGGTGGGCTGGAATGCCCGGCTGGGGCTTTTGCTGGCGCTGCCCATGGTGCGGATGCGGGTCGGGGCCGAGTTCGAGGCGCTGTTCGATGGCCTTGCCCGCCAGTTCCGCTTTGGCGAGGGGATGACGGCCGAGCGGCTGACGGCCTGGGTCGATGGGCGGCAGGGCCGCCCGCCGCTGACCTTCGAGCTGCGCCGCGATCGGGGGCTGATTCTGGACGTTTTCGCGCAAGAGATGCCCGACAAGGGGTTCCTGTTCAGCTTCACCGATGTCACCGCCGAACGCCGCGCGGTCGAGGATATGGCGCGCGCCAAGGAAACGCTCGAGGCGCGGGTGGTCGAACGCACGCTGGATCTTGAAGACGCGCTGGCGCAGGCCGAACGCGCCAATGCCAGCCGCAGCCGTTTCGTGGCGGCGGCCAGCCACGATCTGTTGCAGCCCCTGTCGGCGGCAAAGCTGTTCCTGTCCTCGGTTTCGGGCAGCGAGGTGCCGCCGCAGGTGGCCGAGGTGGTGGGCAAGGCGCAGAATGCGCTGCATTCGGTCGAAGGCATTCTGGCCGCGCTTCTGGACATCTCGCGGCTGGAATCGGGCAAGGCGGCGGTGTCGGTGGTGCCGGTGCGGATGGGCCAGCTCTTGCGGCAGCTCAGCGACGAATTCGCCCCGGTGGCCGCGGCCAAGGGGCTGGAGCTGACCTTCCGGCCTTGCGAGGCGGTGGTGCTGTCGGATGCGCAATACCTGCGCCGCATCCTGCAGAACCTGATCGGCAATGCGCTGCGCTATACCGACAGGGGCCGGGTTCTGGTGGCCGCGCGGACGCGCGGGCGGATGCTGCGGCTTGAGGTCTGGGATACCGGGCCGGGCATTCCCGAAGAGGAACAGGAGAACATCTTCAAGGAATTCCACAGGGTTGCCGCCCGGGCCAGTGCCTCCGAAGGTCTGGGCCTTGGCCTTGCCATCGTGGAACGCGCGGCCGCACTTCTGGGCCATCCTTTGGGCCTGTCGTCGCGGCCGGGCCGGGGGACGGTGTTCCTCTTGCAGGTGCCGCTGGCCGATCCCTCCCTTGTGGCCGAGCCGCCGTCGCCCGGCATGGCTCCCCCGGGCGATGTTGAAGGGCGCATCGCGCTTTTGGTGGAAAATGACGCCGAGGTCCGCCGCGCCATGGTGCTTTTGCTTGAAAAATGGGGGGTTGCGGTGATCGAGGCGTCCAGCGGCGAAGAGGCGCTGGCCTTGATCGAGGATCTGGGCATCCTGCCCGACGCGGTGATCGCCGATCAGCATCTGGGCGCGGGCATGTCGGGCCTTGCGCTGGTGTCGCGGCTGCAGGCGCGCGCGCCCGGCCTGCCGGCGCGGCTGATCTCGGCCGACCGGGGCGAGGCGCTGGCCGAGGCTGCCCGCGCCGCCGGGGCGGGGCTGTTGCGCAAACCCGTCGATCCCGTCGCGCTGCGCGGCTTTCTGGCCGATCCCTCGGTCGGCAGGACTACGACCAAGGGACCATAGCGCGACCGCGCCGCAGCCATTAGCCTGCTGGTCGGAGTGAGGAGTCTGCCCATGCAACTGTCCGATGTGAAAACCATCAAGGCCAGCCCGGAAACGGTCTGGGCCGCCATCCTGAATCCCGAGGTGCTGAAGCTTTGCGTGCCCGGCTGTCAAAGCATGACCGGCAGCGTGGACGAGGGGTTCGAGGCCACCGTCAAACAAAAGATCGGCCCGGTCAGCGCCACTTTCACCGGCGTCGTCACCCTGTCCGACATTGATCCGGGGCGCGCCGTGACCATCTCGGGCGAGGGCAAGGGCGGGGCTGCGGGCTTTGCCAAGGGCGGCGCCAAGGTGCGCCTGACCCCGGTCGAGGCGGGCACCGAACTCGCCTACGAGGTCGAGGCCGCTGTCGGCGGCAAGATCGCGCAACTGGGCAGCCGGCTGATCGACGGCTTTGCCAAGAAGATGGCGGATGAGTTCTTTACCCGCTTCCAGGACGCGCTCGAAGCCCCGGAAGAGGGCGCCGATGAGGGCGAGGCCCCGGCCGAAGCCAACGAAGAGGCCCCGAAGAAGGGCTGGTTCAAGCGCATGATCGGCGCCTGATCCGCAAGAATACCGACGGAATTTCCAAGGGAGGATACCGATGACGAAAGTCAGCATGACTGTGAACGGCAAGGCCGTTTCCGGCGAGGTTGAGGGCCGCACCCTGCTCTCGGCCTTTCTGCGCGAGGGGCTTGGCCTGACCGGCACCCATGTGGGCTGCGACACCAGCCAATGCGGCGCCTGCGTCGTGCATGTCGATGGCCAGCCGGTCAAAAGCTGCACGGTTTTCGCGCTGGACGTGGCCGGGGCGCAGGTGAAGACCATCGAAGGCATGGCCAACCCCGACGGCAGCCTTGGCGTGTTGCAACAGGCGTTTCAGGATCATCACGGCCTGCAATGTGGCTTTTGCACCCCGGGCATGGTGATGTCCTCGGCCGCGCTTCTGGCCGAAAACCCCAAACCCACCGAGGCCGAGGTGCGCCATCACCTTGAAGGCAACATCTGCCGCTGCACCGGATACCATAACATCGTCAAGGCCGTGCTGACCGCATCCGG
>JALQYS010000351.1 GCA_023254015.1 Paracoccaceae bacterium | reverse complement strand
GGTATCGCTGGCCATTCGCGACAACGAGTTCTTCACGCTTCTTGGCCCGTCCGGCTGCGGCAAGACCACGCTTTTGCGGATGATCGCGGGGTTTGAGGCGGTGAGCGAGGGCGAAATCCTGCTTTTCGGCCAGAACATCGCGGGGTTGGAGCCTGATCAGCGCCCGGTGAACACGGTGTTCCAGAACTATGCGCTGTTTCCGCATATGTCGGTTCTCGACAACGTCGCTTTCGGGCTGAAGATGAAGGGCATGGCCCTGAATGCGCGGCGGGCGCGGGCGGGCAAGATGCTGGAGATGGTGCATCTGTCGGCGATGGCCGACCGGCTGCCCGCGCAGCTTTCGGGTGGCCAGCAGCAGCGCGTGGCCCTGGCCCGGGCGCTGGCGCCGGAACCGCGGGTTCTTTTGCTGGACGAACCCTTGTCGGCGCTGGACCTGAAGCTGCGGCAGGCGATGCGGGTCGAATTGAAGCAGCTGCAGGAAGACACCGGCATCACCTTCATCTTCGTGACCCACGATCAGGAAGAGGCGCTGACCATGTCGGACCGCATCGCGGTGATGAGCGAGGGCCATGTGCAGCAGATCGGCAGCGCACGGGATATCTACGAGGCCCCGGTCAACCGCTTTGTCGCGGATTTCATCGGCGAGACGAATTTGCTGGAGGTGGACGTCGCCTCGGTCAGCGGCGGGATGGCGCAGGTGACGCTGCCCGGCGGGCACAAGCTGACCTGTCCGGCGGCGACCGACAGCCTTGGCAGGCACGCCCTGTCGATCCGGCCGGAACGCATGTCATTGGTCGCTTCGGGGGGTGATCTTGATGTGACGGTGGAGCGGGTGGTGTATCTGGGCACCGACTTGCAGCTTTTGACGCGGGCCGAGGGTGGGGCAGAGATGCATGTCCGCATCCAGAATTCAGCCCGGGCGGCGGTGCCGCAGGTGGGCGACCGGCTGGGCCTGAAAATCGAGGAGGGCGCGGCGCGCCTTTTGGCTGACTGATGGCGGGGCTGGTGCCAGAACAGACGGCAGACGCCTCGGGCGACGGCTATCGCCGCATTGTGGGGCCGCTTTTGCTGCCGACATGGGTGATGATCGGGATTTTCCTGGTGCTGCCGGTGGCGCTGATGGCGGTTTATTCGTTCCTGACCAAGGAATTCCGCGGTGGCGTCGATTGGCAGTTCTCGCTGGCCGCCTATGACCAGTTCTTCCTGAACAGGGGCCTCTTTGGCGACGAACCCCCGGTCATGGAATGGACCTATATCACCATCTTCTGGCGGTCGATCTGGCAGGCGGCGGTGGCGACGGCGCTGTGCCTGGCCATCGGCTTTCCGACCGCCTGGTTCATCGCCACAAGGCCCGCGGCCACGCGCGGGGTCTGGTTGTTCCTGATCACCATCCCCTATTGGGTCAACCTGTTGATCCGCACCGTCAGCCTGAAATTCCTGATCCGCGACAACGGCCCTTTGAACGAGGCGCTGATGGGCATCGGCCTGATCGACGGGCCCTTGCCGCTGGTGAACACTAACCTCGCCGTGCAGTTGGGGCTGTTCTACAGCTATCTGCCCTTCATGGTGCTGCCGGTCTATGCCGCTGTGGAACGCTATAACTTCGCCTATTCCGAGGCGGCAGCCGACCTTTACGCCAGCCGCTGGGTCACGCTGCGCGAGATCGTCTTGCCCATCGTGAAACCCGGCATCATCGCGGGTTGCCTTCTGGTCTTTATCCCCTCGCTTGGCGCCTTTCTTGCGCCGGACCTGCTGGGCGGGGCCAAGACCTTCATGATCGGGTCGCTGATTGACGAGCAGTTCAAGGGCAGCCTTGGCAACTGGCCCTTCGGCGCGGCGGTGTCGATGATCCTGATGACGCTGGTGATGATCGCGCTGCTGATTTACGCGCGCACCAGCGCCAAAGGGGGTGCGGCATGAAGGGCGTGCGGCATTACCCGGGCTTTCTGGCCGTCACCCTTCTGTGCCTTGTGGTGCTTTACGCGCCGCTTCTGGTCATCATGGCCTATTCCTTCAACGGATCGACCTCGATCACCACATGGGGCGGGTTTTCGCTGCGGTGGTATGCCGAGGTTTTCACCGGGCCCGAGGCGGAACGCTTTGGACAGGCAGCGTGGAATTCGCTGACCATTGCGGTGCTGGCCGCGACGGCATCGACCGCGATTGCTACGGCGGCAGCGGTGGCGATGATCCGGGGCGGGGCCTTCCGGGGCAAGCGGGCGACCTTTGCGCTTATCAACATGCCGCTGATGGTGCCCGAAATCGTGACGGCGGTGGCCACGCTGATTTTCTTTGCGATGATCGGGCTGACCACGGGCTATCTGACCATCCTGATCGCCCATGTCACCTTTTGCATCCCCTTTGCCTATCTGCCCATCGCGGCCCGTCTGCAGGGGATCGAAGGGCACTACGAACAGGCCGCGCGCGACCTTTACGCCAGCCGCTGGCAGGCCTTCCGGCTGGTGCTGTTGCCGCTGATGGCGCCGGGGGTGGTGTCGGGCTACCTTCTGGCCTTCATCATCTCGCTGGACGATTTCATCATCACGAATTTCGTCAAAGGGGCCGGCATGGAAACCCTGCCGACCGCGATCTTTGGATCTGTCAAACAGGGGATCAAGCCCAATATCATGGCGATTTCCACCCTGATGCTGGCCGTGTCGATCCTGTTTGTCACGCTGTCCTACCTCATCAACCGCAAGGGCCGGAAGAGCCCGTAACACCCGACAAGGAGCCTGCCCATGAAATTCCGACTGTCCCTTCTGGCCCTTCTGATGGCCAGCCCCGCCTTCGCCGAGGGCGAATTGAAGGTCTACCACTGGTTCGAATACATCCCGCAAGAACTGGTGGACAAGTTCACGGCCGAGACCGGCGTGAAGGTCACCATCGACACCTATGACAGCAACGAATCCATGCTCGCCTCGCTGAAGGCGGGCAAGCTTGGCCAATATGACGTCGCCGTGCCGGGCGACTACATGGTGCAGATCATGGGGGCCGAGGGGCTGCTTGATACCTTTACCCCCGAAGAGCTGCCAAATTTCGGCAATATCGATCCGAAATGGATCGACGTGCCCTTTGATCCGGGTCGCAAATCCTCGATCCCCTATCAGTGGGGCACGACCGCCTTTTCCGTGAACCGCGATGTCTACAAAGGCGACATCAACACGCTGGCCATGATCTTCAACCCGCCAGAAGAGCTGAAGGGCAAGATCAACGTGCTGGACAGCCAGGGCGAGGTTCTGGCGCTGGGGTCGATCTACATGGGCATTCCGCAATGCTCGACCGACAAGCAACAGCTGAAGGCTCTGTCGGACATGCTGGTGGCGGCCAAGGCCAGTTGGGCCAGTTTCGGGTCGGATACGGCCAAGGATGTGCTGGTCTCGGGCGATGCGGCGGCGGGCATGATCTATAACGGCTTTTCCGCCAAGGCCCGCGCCGAAGGGGCCAATGTCGAATATGCCTATCCGAAAGAGGGCTATGTCGTCTG
>JALQYS010000334.1 GCA_023254015.1 Paracoccaceae bacterium | reverse complement strand
CGCCGTGGCCGCCCAGCACGACGGCGGTGACGTCCTTCATCGAGACGTTGAACTCGACCGACAGGAAGTGGCGGAAGCGGGCCGAATCCAGCACGCCGGCCATGCCGACCACCTTGTTCGCGGGCAGGCCCGAGAATTGCTGCAATGCCCAGACCATGGCATCCAGCGGGTTGGTGATGCAGATCACAAAGGCGTTCGGCGCATGGGCCTTGATGCCTTCGCCGACCGACTTCATGACCTTGAGGTTGATGCCCAGAAGGTCGTCGCGGCTCATCCCCGGCTTGCGCGGCACGCCGGCGGTGACGATGCAAACATCAGCGCCCGCGATATCGGCGTAGGAATTGGCGCCTTTCAGGTCGGCGTCAAAGCCTTCGACCGGGCCGGACTGCGCGATGTCGAGCGCTTTGCCCTGCGGCGTGCCCTCGGCGATGTCGAAAAGGACGATGTCCCCCAGTTCCTTGAGGGCGGCGAGGTGGGCAAGCGTGCCACCGATCTGGCCTGCGCCGATCAGCGC
The DNA here is from genome assembly GCA_023254015.1 of Paracoccaceae bacterium. Classification (GTDB taxonomy): domain Bacteria; phylum Pseudomonadota; class Alphaproteobacteria; order Rhodobacterales; family Rhodobacteraceae; genus Tabrizicola_A. The sequence goes on along the minus strand of JALQYS010000334.1, from coordinate 6,167 downwards.
AATCTTCGGTCGTGCCATGAGTCCGGTCTCCGGTTTTGGTATACAATTGTATGCTAAACCTTCGCGGCAAGAAGATCAAGCCCGCTGCGTCGCGGGGACCGGCCGCACTGGCCCCGCGGGCGCGCTTGCGCTAACGGGGGGCGCGCCATCGGGGCGACAGGGGCTGTCCGCTTTGGGCAGCATCGCGCGCAATCATGGGGGATTCGCGCGGCAGGGGAAAGAGGCATGGACGGCATTATGTTCTGGAGCTGCGCGGTTCTGGCCGCGTCCCTGGTGGGGATGGGCAAGGGAGGCATGCCCGTGGTGGGGATGCTGGGCGTTCCGGTGCTGTCGCTGGTTATCCCGCCGGTCACGGCGGCGGGGCTGTTGTTGCCTGTCTATGTGCTGTCCGACATGTTCGGGCTCTATGCCTATCGTCATGCTTTCGACCGCCGGGTTCTGGCGATCCTGATGGTCGGTGTGACAGTCGGGGTGGGGCTTGGCTGGGCCACGGCCAGCTTCACGCCCGAATGGCTGGTAACCACGATCGTCGGGCTGATCGGCGCGGTGTTCGCGCTGCGGCTGCTGACCCGGCAAGGGGCGGCCGAGCCGCGCGCGGCGCGGGTCGCGCCGGGGCTGTTCTGGGGCGCGGTGACGGGCCTCACCAGTTTCGTCAGCCATTCCGGCGGGCCGCCATTTCAGGTCTATGTCCTGCCGCTGGGCCTGCAGAAGATGGTCTATGCCGGCACCAGCACGATCCTTTTCGCCTATCTCAACGCGATCAAGCTGATTCCCTATTGGGCGCTGGGGCAGTTCACGCCCGCCAACCTGAAGGTCGCCGCGATGCTGATGCCCGCAGCGGCGCTGGCCGTCCTGGCCGGGGTGCGGGTGGTCAAGATCGTACCAGAGGCGCTGTTCTTTCGAATCGTCACCTGGGCGCTCCTCGGGATTTCGCTCAAGCTGATCCGCGATGGGCTTGTCGGGTAGGATGGGCAATATTGCCCATCCTACGCGGCTGCCCGCCCTCAGGCTGGCTCGTCCCCAAGTTTCGGCGCGTCAGCGATGGCGTCCCAGCTCTGTCCGGCCGCAACAAGGCAGGTCAGGCCATCGGGCAAGTTGACGGTGATCGTCCAGCTTCCAGCCTCGGAGGCGAAAACCTCGACAAGTTGCGCCCGACCATCCGTCCCCGTGGTCAGTCCTGCCCCCTGTCGGGTCTCGTCATGGCCGGTGGCCAGGCGCGCGATGATCTGCGCGCGGCTGGCGCATTGGGCGGCCTCGGCCGCCTGCGTGGCGAGGATCACGCCGCCAAAACCCAGCGACAAGGCGAAGAGTGTCTTTTCCATTGGAACCCCCAAGCTTTGCAGAAGCAGAAGCTGCGCCTGCGGCGTCACCAGCCGGTTAACGGCCCGCCCCGGATTTTCTGCGATGCAGCAAAATCGGGCTTGCCGAAAATGCCGGAAGGGTGTCATTTTCCGCAAGATTGTTACGCTGGAGAGAATCATGTCCGCACGCCCCTATCGCTCGGTGCTTTACATCCCCGGCTCGAAAGAGCGGGCGCTGGAAAAGGCCATGGGTCTGGCCGCGGATGCGATCATCTTCGACCTTGAGGATGCCGTCGCCCCCGATGAAAAGCCCGCCGCGCGCGCGCTTCTGGCCCGTGTCCTGATGGATCGGGATTTCGGCAACCGGGCGCGGATTGTGCGGATCAATGGCTTTGACACCGAATGGGGCCGCGCGGACGCCGAGGCGATGGATGTCGCCATCGCCCGTGGTGCGCGCATCGATGCCATCCTGATCCCCAAGGTCAACCGTGCCGCCGATCTGGACGCCGTGGCACAGGTCGTGCCGGGCGCCGATCTCTGGGCGATGATGGAAACGGCGCTGGGCATGCTGAACTCGGCCGAGATTGCCGCCCATCCGCGCCTGAAGGGCATGGTGATGGGCACCAATGATCTGGCCAAGGAGCTTGGCAGCCGCTTTCGCACGGACCGTCTGGCGATGCAGGCGGGCCTTGGGCTGTGCCTGCTGGCGGCCCGTGCCCATGGCAAGGTGATCGTGGATGGCGTCTACAACGCCTTCAAGGACGAGGCGGGACTGCGCGCCGAATGCGAACAGGGCCGTGACATGGGCTTTGACGGCAAGACGCTGATCCATCCCGCGCAGCTTGAGATCGCCAATGCGGCTTTTGCGCCCTCGGACAGCGAACTTGACCTCGCCAGGCGTCAGATTGCGGCCTTTGATGCCGCAAAGGAGGCGGGGCAGGGGGTTGCCGTCGTGGACGGCAAGATCGTGGAAAACCTGCATGTCGTCACGGCGCAGGCGCTGATCGCCAAGGCCGAAGCGATTGCCGCCATGGCTGATTGATGCCAGTGTGTCCGCCTTTGACATGAACCGGAGCACCGAATGACCCTCTTGATCCTTGGCGTCCTGTTGTGGACGATCCCGCATCTGTTGAAGCGGCTGGCACCGGGCCTGCGCGCAGGCTGGGGCGATAGGGCGAAAGGTCCGCTCTCGCTGGCCATGCTGGCCGGGATCGTGCTGATGGTCATCGGCTATCGTGCGGCCGACGGGGCGGTTTTCTGGGGCCGCTCGCCCATGCTGGTGGGGATCAACAACCTTCTGCTGTTGGCGGCGCTTTACCTCTTTGCCGCCGCGGGCATGAAGACCGCGGTGGCGCGCAAGATGCGCCATCCCATGCTTTGGGCCACCGTGCTTTGGGCCGTGGGACATCTTCTGGTGAATGGCGATACCCCGTCCTTCGTGCTTTTCGGGTCGATGGCGGTCTGGGCGCTGCTGTCGATGGCCCTGATCAACCGGGCCGAACCCTGGGTGGCGCCGGCGGCGAAACCCGCAAAGTTCGAGGCCATGGCGCTGGTCGGCACGCTGCTTGTCTATGGCGCGATCGCGGGCCTTCACACCTGGCTTGGTTATCCGACTTTCGGCTGAGACATGAAACTTTTCCGCTTCATCACCGAGGATGACACCTCTGCCTTCTGCCACCGCGTAACGGCGGCGCTGAACAAGGGGTGGGACCTGCATGGCGGCCCGACCTATGCCTTTGATGCCGCCAAGGGCGTCATGCGCTGCGGTCAGGCCGTGGTGAAAGAGGTGCCCGGAACCTATACGCCCGACATCAAGCTGGGCGAGCAATGACAACCCGTAGGATGGGCGATATCGCCCATCCTACCCGACGGAATGATCGACATGAAAACCAATCCGGGCCGTTTTTTCGAAGACTATCGCATCGGCGAGGTCATCCAGCACGCCGTTCCCCGCACGATCTCGGGCGGCGAGCGGGCGCTTTATCACGCGCTTTATCCGGCGCGCGGCGCACTGTATTCCTCGGACGCCTTCGCCCGCGCCTCTGGCCTGCCGCAAAGCCCGGTCGATGACCTGATCGCCTTCCACGTCGTCTTTGGCAAGACCGTGCCCGACATCAGCCTGAACGCAGTCGCCAACCTCGGTTATGCCGAGGGGCGCTGGCTGGCGCCGGTTTACCCTGGCGATACCCTGCGGTCGGAATCGACCGTGATCGGGCTGAAGGAAAACTCGAACGGCAAGTCGGGCAACGTCTATGTCCGGACCCGCGGGATCAATCAGCGCGGCGAGGTCGTGCTGGAATATGTGCGCTGGGTGATGGTGCGCAAGAACCGGCTGGAGGTTCCCGCCCCGGCCGCCGCTGTTCCGGAACTGCAAAAATCCGTGCCCGCGGCGGATCTTTTGGTCCCGGCGGGGTTGGATTTCTCCAACTACGATTTCACGCTGGCCGGCGAACCCCACCGCTGGGGGGATTACCAGGTCGGCGAGAAGATCGACCATGTCGATGGTGTGACCATCGAAGAGGCCGAGCATATGGTGGCCACGCGGCTGTGGCAGAACACCGCCAAGGTCCATTTCGACGCCACCTTCCGTGAGGACGGCAAGCGGCTGATCTATGGCGGCCATGTGATCTCGATGGCGCGGGCCTTGTCGTTCAACGGGCTGGCCAATGCGCAGATGATCGTGGCGCTGAACGCGGGGGCGCATGCCAACCCCTGCTTCTCGGGCGATACGGTGAAGGCCTGGTCGGAAGTTCTGGACAAGGCGGAAACCGCGGCGCCGGGCGTGGGTGCGATCCGTCTCCGGCTGGTGGCGGTGAAACAGGGCGCGGCCCCCTTTGCCCATAAGGGCGAAGATGGGAAATACCTGCCAGAGGTGCTGCTGGATCTGGATTACTGGGCCTTGATACCGCTTTGAAAGTGTGGCCTTCATCGGCGTTCATTCGCTGGAAAAGGCCGATGCGCGCCACGATCCTTGCCCTTACCCTTGCCGCGACCCCGGCCTTCGGCTTTGACATGCCCGAGGACGAGGACGCGGCGCAGTTCGTCACCTCGAACGTCGTTTCGACCTTTTACCACGAGCTTGGTCATGCGCTGATCGACGTGCTGGAACTGCCGGTTCTGGGCAAGGAAGAGGACGCCGCCGATGCGCTTTCGGCGGTGCTGACCCACTACATCTGGGACGAAGAGTCGGCGACCCGCATCACCTATGACACTGCCCTGGCCTATGCGCTTTATGCTTCGGATCTTGAAGATTGGGACGGCGCCTTTTCCGACACCCATTCGCTGGACCAGCAACGCTATTACACCCTGGTTTGCCTGTTCTACGGAGCCGATCCCGAAGCCCGCCAAGAAGTTGCGGCGGATCTGGAGCTGCCCGCCGCCCGCGCCGAAGGCTGCGCGGAGGAATTCGTTCAGGCCGACGAGAGCTGGTCTGCGCTGCTGGACGGGCTGGAGCCCGGGCCCGATACCTATGGTCTGACATTGGTCAACACTGACGAGGACGATCCGGTGGCCCAAATCCTGATCGAGGAGATCGACAGCCTGAACGAGACCTACGGCCTTCCGCAGGAGGTGACCGTCAGCGTCGAGCCTTGCGGCGAGGCCAATGCCTTCTACATCCCCGATGATGACCACATCATCATGTGCAGCGAATATGCCGAGGACATGGCCCGCATCTGGGTCGAAGCGGAATAGGGGGGCGAATTATGTGATCACAGCCGAAAAAATCGTGATCACATAATCCAGAATCTTCCCCTGATAGCGAAAACAACCCACCCTTCTTGATGACAGCGCCGATTTTCGCGCTAATGAAGGACAAAGACAGCTTCCTGGGCACACTTCGCCCGCGCCAGCGAACAAGGGACATGACATGGCAGACGTCAAACGGGTCGAGCGACCCCTTTCCCCCCATTTGCAGATCTACCGCGTGCAGATGACCATGGCCGCATCCATCATGGTGCGGATCACCGGCAATGCGCTGATTGTCGGCATCGGGCTGGCTGTCTGGTGGCTTCTGGCGGCGGCGACCTCGCCCGAATATTTCGCGACCGCCAATGCGGTGGCGACCAGCTGGTTCGGCGATCTGGTGTTTACGGCCTCGGCATGGGCGGTCTGGTTTCACTATCTGGGCGGGCTGCGGCATCTCTATTTCGATGCGGGCAAGGGGCTGGACATTGCCACGGCCGAGAAACTCGGCTGGGGGATGTATCTCGGCTCGGTCGTGCTGACCGTCATCACCATCCTTCTGGTTCAGTGAGGGGAACATGCGTTACCTGACCGCCCGCAAACGCGCCGAGGGCAAAGGCGCCTCCCATACCGGGACCGCACATCACTGGCACATGACGGTCAGCGCGGTGGCGCTGGCCTTCCTGGTCCCGACCTGGCTTTACATCTTCGGCTCGGCCCTTGGTCGCCCGCAGGAAGAGGTTGTCGCCATCTTCGCGCGTCCCTTCCCCGCCATCCTCACCGCCCTGATCCTTGTTGTCGGCATGCGCCATTTCGCCATGGGCGCGACCATGATGATCGAGGATTACGCCCGCGGCACCGCCCGCAAGATGGGCATCATCTTCGCCTATTCCCTGTCCGCCGTGATCGTCGCCACCGGGCTGTTCGCCCTCGTGAAGATCGCGATCTGAGGTTCCCGACATGACCCAAGCCTACAAATACGAAACCCATGACTATGACGTGGTGGTGGTCGGCGCCGGCGGCGCGGGCCTGCGTGCCACGCTGGGCATGGCCGAGCAGGGCCTGCGCACGGCCTGCATCACCAAGGTGTTCCCGACCCGCAGCCACACCGTGGCCGCCCAGGGCGGCATCGCGGCCTCCCTTGGCAACATGGGGCCCGACAGCTGGCAGTGGCACATGTAC
>JALQYS010000586.1 GCA_023254015.1 Paracoccaceae bacterium | reverse complement strand
AGGTTTAAGACGATCTTGAAATGCTCCGCCCAAGTCGGAGGGAGAAACCGCTTTGTCTGCCCGTTTTCTGCCCTTGGTGCCTTCGCCAGTGCCGTGATTGTTTCCATCCAAGCCTAAACATCTGTGGGATCAAGGTAAACTGCGTTGTCACCCAGAAGCTCTCGGATCACGGGCAAATCCGAGGAAATAACGCGGGTTCCAAGGGCTGCGGCCTCGATCGGGGGCAATCCGAAGCCTTCGGCGTGGCTGGGAAACAAAAGCGCGGTTGCCCCGGCGATCAGGGGGGCAACCTCCGCGTCGGTCAGGCCATGCCGTTCGATAATCCCCGCAGCGGGGGGCAGGGCGTCCAGCCGCGCAAAGACGGCGGCGTTGTTCCATCCACGGCTGCCGATAACATGCAGGGCCGGTTTTGGTGCAGGCAGGTGGTCCCAGACATCCAGCAGCAGGGCGTGATTCTTGCGAGGCTCGATGGTGCCGAGCGTGACGAAATAGGGGGTGTCGGAGGGCTGCGGCGTGGCCTCAGGCACCGGCACGCCAAGGTTGGCGACGATGCCGGCAGGAGTGCGGCCAAGACCGGCAAACTGCGCCTCGGTCCGCGCGCGGGTGGCGTGTGTGGTGTGGATCACCAGATCGGCTTGGTGCGCCACGGCCTCCATCTTGCGGCGGAAATCGGGGATCGTGTCGGGGCGGCAGTAGTGCGGGGCATCCAGCGGGATCGTGTCATGCACCAGCACGGTCACCTTTAGCCCCGCCTTGCGGATCGCGGTCAAGCACCGGTCGGTCAGGTTGGCGTGGCCGGTGTTCAGATAGCTGGAGCCTTCAGGCAAATACCGCCGCAGCACCCGTGTCAGCAGCGGGCGCGGGGTGCGGGCGATGGCAAGACGACGTATCGCGGCATCGGCCTTGGCGCGGCGCGGATCAGTGCGGTGCGACAGGCGGCCCAGAAGATCGGCGCGGCCAAGGGCGGTTTCGCCCAACACCAGCGACCGCAAGCCCGCCATGCCCGACCGATCCAGCAACAGAAAGCCCAAAGGCGTGCGGACCAGCCCGAACAGGGGCTGATCCAAGGTCAGAAGGTGGGACAGATAGGCGAACTCAACCCGGTCAACGCCCGTTTGCGGCCCCCGACCCAAACGCGACACCAGCCGCGTCAGGTCAAGAAGCCGCGCCTTGGCCACCGCTTATTGCGCTGCCTTTTGCAGGGCAATCATGTCGTGCAGATAGCCCGAGAATTCATCCCGCAGATCAGGGCGCGCCAAGGCGAAAGCAACGGTCGCCTGCAGGAAACCTGCCTTCGAGCCGCAATCGTAACGCTGACCGTGGAAGCGGTAGCCATAGACCTGCCCCGCCTTGGTTTCTTCGGCAATGGCGTCGGTCAACTGAATCTCGCCACCGGCACCCTGCTTCATCTTGTTCAGGTTGGTCAGCACCTTGGGCGACAGGATATAGCGGCCAATCACGGCAAGGTTGGACGGAGCCTCGCCTGCCTTGGGCTTTTCAACCATGCCCTTGGCCTTGACGATGGCCCCCATGTCTTCGCCGATATCCAGCACACCGTAGGACGAGGCGCGGGCAGGCGACACTTCCATAGCGGCAACCATATTGCCGCCGGTTTCCTCATAAGCCTCCATCATCTGCTGAAGGCAGGGCTTTTCGGCGGCGATCACGTCATCGGGCAGAAGCACGGCGAAGGGTTCGTTGCCAATCAGACGGCGCGCGCACCAGACCGCATGGCCCAGACCCATCGGGCGGTTTTGCCGGACATAGGCAATCGCGCCGGAATCCATGTAGGTCGCCTTCAGGATTTCCAGAAGGTCCTCTTTGCCCGCCTTGCGCAGGGTGCTTTCCAGTTCGGGCGAGTGATCGAAATAATCCTCAAGCGCCGATTTCCCGCGCGAGGTTACAAAGATGAACTCTTTGATGCCGGCCGCGCGGGCCTCATCAATGGCGTATTGGATCAGCGGACGGTCAACCAGCGTCATGATCTCTTTCGGGATCGACTTGGTCGCCGGCAGAAACCGCGTGCCCCCCTAGCTTCGGGGGAAACGGATTTGATCTCTGGCCGGCGCTTCGGCATACTGGACCCTTGAAGGATCAATTTGCCCATGGACCTGTTTCGCATGCCTCCTGCCCCCACCCTTTTCCGGCCGATCAGACAGGGCGAAGGTGTCGGGCGGTGTGGTGGAGCATGGCAATCCTGGCCGCCAGGCCCGGTCGTTGGCAAAACCCGTCTTGCCGACAGGAAGGCCTGCCATGCAGATTGAACCCACCGCCCTGCCCGGGGTGCTGATGCTGACACCAGCCCGCTTTGGCGATGCGCGAGGCTGGTTTTCGGAAACCTGGAATGCCTCCCGCATGGCCGAGGCGGGGCTGGATCTGGGCTTCGTGCAGGACAACCACTCGTTTTCGGCCCAAAAGGGCACGCTGCGCGGTCTGCATTACCAGCGCCCGCCCCATGCCCAGGACAAGCTGGTGCGCTGCACCCGCGGGGCCATTCTGGATGTGGCGGTGGATATCCGCAAAGGCTCGCCCGCCTATGGCAAATGGGTGGGGGTTACGCTTTCGGCAGAAAACGGCCGGCAGCTTCTGATCCCCAAGGGGTTTTTGCACGGCTTTGTCACCCTGACCGACGACTGCGAGGTGCAATACAAATGCACCGATCTTTACGCGCCCGACTGTGATGGCGCCATCCGCTGGGATGACCCCATGATCGGCATCGACTGGCAGCTTGCCGGGGCAACGCCGGTCCTGTCGGCCAAGGATGCGGCGGCGCCCCTTCTGGCCGATTTCGACAGCCCCTTTGTGCATGAGGCGTAAGATGAAAATTCTGGTGACAGGCGGGGCAGGGTTCATCGGCTCGGCCGTGGTGCGGCTGGCGATTGGCCGCGGCCATCAGGTGGTGAACCTTGATGCGCTGACCTATGCCGCCTGTCTGGAGAATGTGGCCTCGGTTGCCGGGTCGGATCTTTACCGGTTCGAGAAGGCAGATATTCGCGACAGATCGGCGTTAGATCGGATTTTCTTCGAACATACCCCCGATGCCGTGATGCATCTTGCCGCTGAAAGCCATGTTGATCGCAGCATCGACGGGCCAGGAGATTTCATCGAGACCAATATCACCGGCACCTACAACATGCTGGAGGCCGCCCGCGCCTATTGGACGCGTCAGGGCCGGCCGGCGAGGTTCCGCTTTCACCACATCTCGACCGATGAGGTCTTTGGCAGCCTGCCCGCCGATCCGGCGGTGAA
>JALQYS010000258.1 GCA_023254015.1 Paracoccaceae bacterium | reverse complement strand
GGCGGCGAGGCCGCCTTTGCCGGTTTCACCAACCGTTTCAAACTCTACCGTCGCGAAGTCTACGAGGCCGAACTGGCCGAGGAAGACGACGATGACGGGATCGATCCACTGGCCCTTGTGGGGCGCGCATCACGAGGCGGTTGAGCGATGTCTGCAAGCGCAACCCTGCCAGAAAGCGCTGAACCCGACCGTGCCCCGCATATCCCGGTTCTGCTGACCCCGCTTCTTGCCGCTGTGGCCCCGGTTTCGGGCCTGTGGCTGGACGGCACGTTTGGGGCAGGGGGCTATACGCGCGGCCTTTTGGCGGCGGGGGCCGACAAGGTGATCGGGGTTGACCGCGATCCCCTTGCGCTGGAAATGGCCGCACCCTGGGCGGGCGAGTATGGCGACCGGCTGGAACTGGTGGCCGGCAATTTCTCGGATCTCGACAGCTACAGCGACACCCCGCTGGATGGCATCGTGCTGGATCTGGGCGTGTCGTCGATGCAGCTGGATCAGGCTCATCGCGGCTTTTCCTTTCAAAAGGATGGCCCCTTGGACATGCGCATGGCGCAGGATGGCCCCTCGGCCGCCGATCTGGTGAACACCGCGGATGAGGCGGTTCTGGCCGACATCCTCTATCATTACGGCGAAGAGCACGCTTCGCGCCGCATCGCCCGCGCCATTGTCGAGGCCCGCAGCCGCGCGCCGATTGAAACCACGCTGCAACTGGCCGAAATCGTGGCCAAATGCCTGCCGCGGCCAAAGCCGGGGCAAAGCCACCCCGCGACGCGCAGCTTTCAGGCCATCCGCATCGCGGTGAATACCGAATTCGACGAACTGGCCAACGGCCTGATGGCCGCCGAGCGGGCGCTGAAACCCGGCGGCAAGCTGGCCGTTGTCACCTTCCACAGCCTTGAGGACCGGATCGTGAAGCGGTTCCTGCAACTGGCCAGCGGGCATGAGGCCAATGCCAACCGCTATGCCCCCGCCCGCGCCGACCAGACCGCGCGGTTCAATCTGGTGACGCGCCGTGCCATCGGGCCGGACGAGGCCGAACTGGCCGCCAACCCCCGGTCCCGCAGTGCAAAGCTGCGCGTGGCGATCCGCACCGCCGCCCCGCCGCAGCGCGTGAACCCCGCCGATCTGGGCGTGCCCCAGCTTTCGACCCCGAAGAAAGGACGCCGCTGACATGCGCCCGCTTCTCTATGTCCTGTCCTTCCTGGCCGTCCTCGGCCTTGGCTTTTGGGCCTACCGCGAGAATTACACCACCCAGGGCGCGCTGCGCGAAGTCGCGGCCCTGCAGGACGAGATTGCCAATCTGCATGAATCGCTGGCCATCCAGCGCGCCGAATGGGCCTTTCTGAACCGCCCCGACCGGCTGCGCGATCTGGTGGTGCTGAACTTTGACCGGCTTGGCCTGATGCCGATGGAGCCCCACCAGTTCGGCCGCGCGACCGAGGTCGCCTATCCGCCGCCGCCCTCGCTGGCCGATGGCGTGTCCGACCTTGGCATCGGCCTGCCCGTTGACACCTCAGGCATCCTGAACGCCGACCCCGAGAACGCCGACCCCGAGGGGCAAACCCCATGATCCGCACCCCGCTTCGCCCGCTTGCCCGCATCCTGCACGCCCGCTCCATCGGCGCCAACCCCGATGCGATCGAGCGCGAGAACCTGCGCCAGCGCAACGAGGTGATGCGCGACCGCGCCCGGGGCCGGGCGCAGTTGCGGCTGTTGTTCCTGTGCATCTGCTTTTTCTCGGCCTTCACCGTGGTTGGGGCCCGCATGGGCATGCTGGCCGCCTCCGAGCCGATGGAGCCGCGCAGCGCCGGGGCGACCAGCACCATCACCGCCGGCCGGGCCGATATCGTTGATCGCAACGGCCGGGTTCTGGCCACCAACATGCTGACGCATGCGCTTTATGTGCAGACCAAGGATCTGATCGACCCGGTCCGCGTCGCGCGCGAGCTGGCCGAGATCTTCCCCGAACTGGACGCCGCCACGCTGGAGCGCCGCTTTACCGACGGGCGCAGCTTCATGTGGGTGCGCAAGGTCATGTCGCCTGAACAGATGCAAGCCGTTCACAACATCGGCGATCCGGGCCTTCTGTTCGGCCCGCGCGAGATGCGGCTTTATCCGAACGGCACGCTAGCCGCCCATGTTCTGGGCGGGGCGTCCTTTGGGGCCGAGGGCGTCGACAGCGCCGAGGTGATCGGCACGGCCGGCATCGAAAAGGCGCTGGATGCCCGGCTGCGCGACCCCGAACAGGCAGGCACGCCGCTGGAGCTTTCGCTTGACCTGACCGTTCAGGCCACCATCGAAGAGGTGCTCGCCACCGGCGTTCACCAGTTCGAGGCCAAGGGCGGGGCGGCGATCCTGATGGATGTGCATACGGGCGAGATTGCCGCGCTGGCCTCTTACCCGGCCTTCGATCCGAACGACCGGCCGAACCCCTTGGCCGACCCCAACGCCGAACCCGGGGACAGCCCGCTTTTCAACCGCGCGGTGCAGGGGGTGTATGAGCTGGGCTCCACCTTCAAGATCTTTGCCGCCGCGCAGGCAATGGAGCTGGGGCTGGTCACGCCCGACACCCCGGTGGACACCCAAAGCCTGAGCGTGGGCCGCAAGCGGTTTTCCGAATTCGACAACCACAACTACGGCCCGACCAAGACCGTGACCGAGGTGATCGAGCTTTCCTCCAACATCGGCACCGGCCATCTGGCGCTGATGATCGGCGGCGAGCGGCAGAAACCCTTCCTGAAATCGCTGGGCCTGATGGATGCCTCGCCGGTCGAGCTGGTCGAGGCCCCGGGGGCCAAGCCGCTGGTGCCCAAGAAATGGCCCGATGTGGTGACTGTCACGACCTCTTTCGGCCACGGCATGTCGTCCAGCCCGCTGAACCTGGCCGCCGCCTATGCCTCGCTGGCCAATGGCGGCACGCTGGTCAAGCCGACGCTGCTGCACCGCAACGAACCGGAGATCGGGCCGCGCATCGTCTCGGAACAGGTGGCACGCGATTCGGTGATGATGCTGCGCCGCGTGGTGACCGATGGCACCGCCTCGATGGCCAAGATGGACGAATATGCCATCGCGGGCAAAACCGGCACCGCCGACAA
>JALQYS010000204.1 GCA_023254015.1 Paracoccaceae bacterium | reverse complement strand
GGACGATGGGCAAGGCCGCGGCCAGCGTCGGGGCGATGATCGCCGCGACAACCGCCCGGAAGAAACCCCGGAATTCGCCGACCGTCTGGTCGCGATCAACCGCGTGTCCAAGACCGTGAAGGGCGGCAAGCGCTTCGGCTTTGCCGCACTCGTCGTCGTCGGTGACCAGCGCGGTCGCGTCGGCTTCGGCAAGGGCAAGGCCAAGGAAGTGCCGGAGGCAATCCGCAAGGCGACGGAACAGGCCAAGCGCCAGATGATCCGCGTGCCGCTGCGTGATGGCCGCACCCTGCACCACGACATGGAAGGCCGTCATGGCGCTGGCAAGGTCGTGATGCGCTCGGCCGTGGCTGGTACCGGCATCATCGCCGGCGGCCCGATGCGCGCCGTGTTCGAAATGCTGGGTCTGCAGGACGTTGTTGCGAAGTCGATCGGCTCGCAGAACCCCTACAACATGATCCGGGCAACGATTGACGGCCTGAAAGCAGAAACCTCGCCCCGTCAGGTTGCGGCCCGCCGCAACAAGAAGGTGGCAGAGATCCTGCGCAAGCCCGAAGCCGAAACCGTGGAGGCTTGAGAATGGCTGCGAAGAAAACCATCGTCGTCAAGCAGGTGGCTTCGGCTGCCCGCCGCCCGGCCATTCAGACCGCGACGCTGAAAGGTCTGGGCCTGAACAAGCTGAACCGGACCCGTGAGCTGGAAGATACCCCTTCCGTCCGCGGCATGGTGAACAAGATCAGCCACCTCGTTCAGATCATCGAAGAGCGTGGGTAATCACAGGTCGGGGGAACCCCCGACCCACAGCGCCCCGGTCGCAAGGCCGGGGCGTTTTGCGTTCAAAGCGCCCCCACAAGGGCATAGAGTGCCATGACGATCACGATCACCGAGCCGATGGTGTAAAAGGTCGCCCGCACCTCATGCGATTGGGCCGTGGCATAGGCCACCGCATGGGCCGCACGCGCGGCGACAAAGCCATACATCAAATCTTGTGTCAGCCCCAGGGGCGGGGAGACGGTGACAAACAGCAACCCTGCGATCCAAAAGCCGGGAATGTTCTCCAGATCATTCCGGTGCATCCGGCGCGAGCGGTCCACATAATCGTTGACCTCCAGCTGTCCCGGCTGCGGCGCACGGTTGATCAGGCCGGGCCGCAAGTCTTCAGGGCTGGCATAGCCCGCCTTCACGTTCATCATGCGATAGACCGTGACCCAGCCTTGCCCCATGACCTTGAGGACCAGAAGGGCGGATGAGACCAGGTAAGTCACAAAAACCGGGTTACCGACATGAAGCTCGCTCATCATGGCCTCCGTGGATGACGTAGGGTCAAGCATCCGGAGCAAATGCCGCGCTGTCAACGCGGATCATGGCGGATTCTGCACCCCTACGCCCTGATATCGGTGCTAGTCTGCCCTGCGACTCACCCTTGAGGAGGGTCATAAACGAGGAACGGGAGGACATCATGGCACCGAAATACGCAGGCGGCTGTGCCCATGTGCATGTAACGAGCACCGCAGAACCGATCGACAACCACGAATGCCACTGCAACGTCTGCAAGGCCGTGACCGGGCAACACACCACGCATGTGGCGTTTTTCAATTATGGCGATCTGAAGGCCGACCATCCCGAAAAGATGAAGCGGGTGCCCTTCAACGCGCAAAACCCCAACGGCCCGCTGGAAATCTGCATGTGCACCGACTGCGGCGCAGTCCTGATGCTGGATGACAAGCAAAAGCGCATCCGCGTCGCGGTGCCGAATGTCATGGGCTATGATGATGCGGCCTTCCCGAAGGCGACCTACCACGCCTTCTGGGACGAGACGAAGGGCTACCCGGCGCCCACCGATGGCCGCCCGGTCTACGCTGGGTTGCAGCCCAGCTTTGTCTGGCCCGCTGGCGCCTGACGTCGCCGTCACTTATCCCTCGCGCCTGCTGAACTTTCTTCAGCGGGCGCAAGACAGGAACCAGGCCGTGATCGTCCGAACCCTTGCCTCCATCCTGAACACATCCGCCCATGTCAAAGGCGAGGCCTTTGAAAGCCGCCGTATCCTCTTGGCCGCCGATGGCCTGGGCTATTCGCTGCATGATACGCTGTGCAAGGCGGGAACCGAGCAGCGGCTGGAATACAAGAACCACGTCGAAACGAACTATGTCATCGACGGCGTGGGCGAGGTGGTGAATCTCGCCACCGGGCAGATCTGGCCCCTTGGCCCTGGGACGGTTTATGTTCTGGACCATCACGAAGCGCATCTCTTGCGCGCCACCACGGACCTTCGGATCGTCTGCGTCTTTACCCCGGCGCTGACCGGACAGGAAAAGCACGACGCCTCTGGCAGTTATCCTGCGCCCGGGTGAGGCCCTCCTTGCAGGGCTTGATTGATCGCCGATGGTGCCTTATACGCGCCCGGTGGTCGTCTGCGGCCATGGAATCAACAAGAAACGCCGTGTTTGCCTCGCCGTCGCAGTGGGTGCAGTTCCGGCATAGGAGTTTGCGACATGAAACTGCATGAACTTTCCGACAATCCCGGCGCCGCCCGCAAGCAAAAGCGCGTCGCACGTGGTCCGGGCTCGGGCAAGGGCAAGACCGCCGGCCGCGGTATCAAGGGCCAGTCCTCGCGTTCGGGCGTCGCTCTGGGCGGCTACGAAGGCGGCCAGATGCCGCTGTATCGTCGTCTGCCGAAGCGCGGCTTCAACAAGCCGAACGCCAAGCAATTCGCCGTCATCAACCTGGGCCTGATCGAGAAATTCATCGCTCTGGGCAAGCTGGACGCCAAGGCCGAGATCAACGAAGACGCGCTTGTCGCCGCTGGCCTGACCAAGGGCAAGCACGACGGCATCCGCATCCTGAACAAGGGCGAGATCAAGTCGGCCGTCAAACTGGTGGTCACCGGCGCTTCGGCTGCTGCGATCGAAGCGGTCAAGGCTGCTGGCGGTTCGCTGACGGTTGCTGCTGCGGCTGAATAAGAGGTTGTGAGCGGCCGCAAGACCGCTTACATCCTTTCCAAGTTTTCCCGCGCCGCCGACCGGAGAACGGTTCGGCGGCGCTGTCATGAAAGAGACCAAACATGGCATCTGCTGCAGAGCAAATGGCGGCGAACCTCTCCTGGGGGGCGCTTGGCAAGGCGACGGATCTTCGTCA
Source organism: Paracoccaceae bacterium (assembly GCA_023254015.1). Classification (GTDB taxonomy): domain Bacteria; phylum Pseudomonadota; class Alphaproteobacteria; order Rhodobacterales; family Rhodobacteraceae; genus Tabrizicola_A. The sequence continues at coordinate 11 of JALQYS010000204.1, read as the reverse complement.
GCGTATCTTCT
>JALQYS010000177.1 GCA_023254015.1 Paracoccaceae bacterium | reverse complement strand
CAGTCCGGCGACTTCGGTCAAAAGGCCCTTGTCCTCAACCACTTCCATGCCGGCCGCGAAGGCAAGGTTCTGCGCGCCCTGCCAGATAGCAGCCTCCCGCTCGGCCGAATCCAGCACCACATGGGCGCGTTTCAGCTTGGTGGCGTAATCGTCAAAGCCGGTGACGGCAAAGCGGCCGGGCGACAGAAAACGGTGGCCCTCGGTGGTGTTCGTGGCCGCTATTCCGTCAACCGACATCGGAACGATGTGGCTGCCGGTTTCGTCGTGCAGAAGGCAGAGGATCGAATGCAGCGGGCGCACCCATTTCAGCGAGCCCGCCCCCCAGCGCATGGATTTCGGCCAAGGGAAAGTGCGGATCGTGGCCTCAAGCACCTCGGCGATGATCTCGGGCGCCTTGCGGCCAGGCTTTTCAAGGACAGCATAAAGGGTCTCGCCCTTTTTGTCGGCGCGGCGCTCCAGCTGGTCCAGCGTCAGGCCGGTAGCGCGCAGAAAGCCCTGGATGGCGGCCTCGGGCGCTGTAGCCGAGGGGCCCTTGCGCTCTTCGCGGACGGGTTTCGATTCTGCTGTCAGGCCTTCGATGGTCAGGGTCAGACGGCGGGGCGTCGAGAAGGCGCCGGCGCTGGCATAGGTCAGACCGGCCTCGACCAGACCGTTGGTGACCATGGATTTCAGATCCTCGCGCGCACGGGCTTGCATCCGCGCCGGGATTTCCTCGGAAAAGAGTTCGATCAGAAGGTCTGGCATGGCTGGCTCTTTCTTAGGACCTGAGGCCGAAAGTCATCTTGCGGCCCTTGCGGATGTCGCGGAACACGCGGAACCCGGCAGCGGTGAGGATTTCGGCAACAGGGGCATGGGTTTCTTCGCCCAGCCGCTCGGGGCCGGTGTCGATGGCGACGGCCCGTGTGCGGGCCAGGGTGGCGGTGGCACCGCGCAGAACCTCGGGCTCGGCGCCTTCGGCGTCGCATTTCAAAAGCGCGATCTCGCCCCAGTTGCCGCGCTGCGCCAGAAGATCCAGCGGCACGGCATGCACCTTGATCGGCTTGTAGCGCGGGTCATTCGGATCGGCGATCAGCGAGCTGTCGGCCTCGGCCGGGGCAGAGAAGAAGGTCAGATCCTCTTCGCGGTGCCAGACCACGGTCTGATGGGCGGTGATGCCCGCCTCGCCGGCGATGTTGCGGGCAAGGCAGGCAAAGACACGCGGATCGCCCTCGATGCTGTCGACACGCGCACCAAGGCCGGCACAGGCCAGCGCGAATTCCCCCACATTGGCGCCGATGTCGATGACATGGTCGCCCGGGCCGATGGCCACATGGTCGGGGATGCCGAAATTCTGCCGCAGGCGGCCAAGGCGGTTGGCCCAGCCGCGGCGATACATCCGCCAGCGGATAGCGGCGGGAACCCAGATCTCGCGCCCCTCAGACGTCACGACAAAGGCATCGCCCTGGGGCCGGATCGACACAGGACGGTGCGGGAAAAGCCCAAGCGCCGTCAAGGCATTGTGCAGCGCCAGATGGGCGCGCTTGACGGGCGGCAGGCCAAGGCGGTTGGCAGCCATCAGTTGCCCTCCAATGCGCCGGGACGGAACTGGTGCCAGGCGAAGGCCCGGCCATCGGCAAAGACGGCGACCACGCGGTCAACATCGGGGGCGATATCGGACTGCGACAGGAAGGCCAGCGCCTCGCCCTTTTCCAGCGCGGCGCCGATGGCGGCGGCATCAAAGCAGCCGAACCAGGACGGCGCGTTCAGGGGCTCGGCCCCTTCATAGGCGCGATAGGTTTCCGACAACATGGCCTGGGTCAGCGGCGTGTGGAAACAGGCGCGAAACCGCAAGGGGCTGCTTTCGGCGTCGATGCCTTCGATGTTCTCGGCCAGGATCGCCTCGGGCTGGTCGCCTTCAATCGGCGTCAGCACGATCTCGGCGCCGGGAGTGAAGGTGGCCTTGGTATAATAGGCATATTCCTGCAGGTAATAGACGGCTGCGCCCGTCAGGAGGGCTGAAATCACGATGACACCTGCTGCGATGCGGCCCCACATGGTCAGGGCCAGTAAAGGTTGACATGGGGGCGCGCCATGCTTTCCGAGGCGCGACGCATGCGGTCGATCTCGGCAAACTCGGCATAGACCGAACGCTCGTGCGTTTCGCAGTAAAGCGCATCGATGTCGAAATCGGCGGGATGGGCAAAGATGTCGCGCAGGATGTCGAACTCGGCCCCTTCGATGTCCATCTTGACGATGGCAACCGGGCGTCCGATCTCGGCCAGCACCTCGCGGAAGGCGCGCACGGTTACCGGGATGCCGGTTTCGTCGAACTTTTTCGGGTTGGAAAACACGATGGTCGAACTGCCGGTCGCCGCCTCGGGCTTGCGGCCGAACTTGACCGAGCGGCGCAGGGTCAGCGTGCCGGCCGTCATGGCCACGGCTTCGGGATGCAGGACGACGTTGGGCAGATGGCCCACACGCTTGTGCGCGATTTCAAAGGCAAAGGGATCGGGCTCATAGGCGTGGACCAAGGCGCCGGTGCGCGCCAGTTTCTCGGTAAACACCCCCAGATTGGCACCAAGATCAAGACAGACATCTCCCGGACCGACCCGGGACAGACGCGCCTCGAACTCGGCCACGGCGCGAGGGCCGTATTGGTGCATCATCTCGCGCCGGGCCTTGCGGCCAATGAAATTGTGCAAGTCCTTGGCCCGGTCAAGCAGGCGCTGATACAGGGTCTGGGGCGGATAATACGGCATCCGCGTCAGCCTTGACTGGGGGCATCGGCCCCCGCCTCGGTCAGACGGAAGGCATCGGCGCATTTCTTGGCCAGCGCGCGGACGCGGCCGATATAGGCTTGCCGTTCGGTGACCGAGATCACCCCGCGCGCATCCAGAAGGTTGAACAGGTGGCTGGCCTTGATCGTCTGGTCATAGGCCGGGTGCGCCATGATGATGCGCTTGCCCGATTTTGCATCCTCCGGCTCAAAGGCCAGAAGACGTTCACATTCCGCCTCGGCGTCCTTGAAGTGCTGGAACAGCATCTCGGTCGTGGCCCCGTCGAAATTGTGGCGCGAGTATTCCTCTTCGGTTTGCCGGAAGATGTCGCCGTAGGTCAACGGAATCGGGCTGTCGGGATCATTGAAGGGCATGTCCATGACGTGATCGATGCCCAACACATACATCGCCAGCCGCTCCAGCCCATAGGTCAGCTCGCCCGAGACGGGCTTGCAGTCATGGCCGCCGACCTGCTGGAAATAGGTGAACTGGCTGACCTCCATCCCGTCACACCAGACCTCCCAGCCAAGGCCCCAGGCGCCAAGCGTCGGGCTTTCCCAGTCATCCTCGACAAAGCGGATGTCATGCAGCGAGGCGTCGATGCCGATTTCACGCAAGGAGCCCAGATACAGCTCTTGCAGGTTCGGCGGGCTGGGTTTGATGATGACCTGATACTGATAGTAGTGCTGCAGGCGGTTCGGGTTCTCGCCATAGCGCCCGTCGGTCGGCCGGCGCGAGGGCTGAACATAGGCTGCCGCCCAGGCTTTCGAGCTTCTTGACAATTTGCTGAATGCCTTCGGGTGTCAGCTTGCCCTCTTTAATGTAACCGGCCATGTCCAGCCATGATCCAGAAATGGTGGCTGTGCGAACACGATGGGAGCGCGCATACGCCATACCGCCCAAGAG
>JALQYS010000122.1 GCA_023254015.1 Paracoccaceae bacterium | reverse complement strand
AACTTTATCAAAAAATCCCGAAAAACCCTATTTGGAAACCGTCTGTTGCCCTTCCTGACTTTTGCGCGCAGCTTTCCGGCGCGGCGAAAAAATTCACCAGACATGCAACCGCCATGTCGAGCCCATGACCTGGGAAGGGACAAAAATGCAGCTCAACAACCCGTCACCCTCGTTACATAACGAGGATCTGGCCCCCGCGACCGAACGGAAATGGGGGGCGTTCTCGATCTTCAACGTCTGGACGTCGGACGTTCACAGCCTTTGGGGCTATTATCTGGCCGCAAGCCTGTTTCTGCTTTGTGGCAGCTTCCTGAACTTCGTGATCGCCATCGGCATCGGGTCCCTGGTGATCTTTGTGCTGATGACCCTGGTCGGCAATGCCGGGGTGCGGACGGGGGTTCCCTTTCCGGTGCTGGCGCGGGCCTCATTCGGGACCTTTGGCGCCAACGTGCCGGCGCTGGTGCGGGCGGTCGTCGCCTGTTTCTGGTATGGCGCGCAGACGGCGGCGGCGGCCGGGGCCATCGTGGCGCTTCTGGTGCGCAGCCCGGGCATGCTGGAGTTCCACCAGACCAGCCACTTCCTTGGCCACTCCACGCTGGAGGTGATCTGTTTCCTCGCGGTCTGGGCGGCGCAGCTGGCGATCATTCAGAACGGCATGGAGACGGTGCGCAAGTTCCAGGACTGGGCAGGGCCGGCGGTGTGGATCGTCATGCTGGTGCTGGCGGTCTATCTGGTGGTCAAATCCGGCACCTTCTCGTTCGGGGCCGAGATCCCGCAAGACGTGCTGGTGCAGGCCACCGCCGGCGCGGGCGTGACGGCAACGCCGGGCAGTGCCGCGGCGCTGGCGGCGGTTGCGGCGACCTGGATCACCTATTTCGCGGCGCTGTATCTGAACTTCTGCGACTTCAGCCGCTATGCGACCGATGAAAAGGCGTTGATGAAGGGCAACCTCTGGGGGCTGCCGGTGAACCTTCTGGCCTTCTGCCTTGTGGCGGGTGTGACCACGACAGCGGCCTATTCGGTCTATGGCGAGGTTCTGCTGCATCCCGAACAGATCAGCGCCAAGTTTGACAGCTGGTTCCTTGCCCTTCTGGCGGCGCTGACCTTTGCGGTGGCGACGCTGGGGATCAACGTGGTGGCGAACTTCGTGTCGGCGGCGTTCGACTTTTCCAACACCTTCCCCTCGAAGATCAGCTTCAAGGGCGGCGGTTACATCGCAGCGATCATCTCGCTGGTGCTTTACCCCTGGGCGCCTTGGGAGACCGGCGCGGCCAACTTCGTGAACTTCATCGGCTCGACCATGGGGCCGATCTTCGGGATCATGATGGTGGATTACTATCTGATCCGCAAAGGCCGGGTGGATGTGAACGCGCTTTATCAGGAAAACGGCGAGTTCCGGTTCCAGAGCGGCTGGCACGTCAAGGCCTTTGTCGCCTTTGGCGTGGGCATCGTGTTCTCTTCGATCCTGCCGACCTTCACCACCGTTCTTCCGGCTTGGTGGGGCACTTATGGCTGGTTCTTCGGGGTGGCCGTGGGCGGTGCGGTGTATTTCGTGCTGCGTGCCGGTCAGAAGTAAGGACCCGGAAAACGATCGGAAAAGGGCGGGCCTTTGGCCCGCCCTTCTTGCATCACGCCTTGGCCAGAAGTGCCTCGATGCTGCGCTCGGGCTGGCCAAGGATTTCCAGCGCATGCTCCTCATCCGCCACCGCGCTGACAGAGAGGCCCTGAATGCCCGCCATGGATTTCAGCACCATGCCGGTGATCTCTTGCGACAGGCGCGTCGGCGCAAGATAGACCACCAATGGCGTGGCCCCCGCGCGCAGCAGGTGGTCGGGCAGCTGGGCCATGGTGGACATGACCTTGACAAAATCGCGCTCGTGACCCGTGACGCCGCCGAGGTCGATCAGCTGGTTCTGCATCGGGTTTGCATCGGGATGGGCCGCATAAGCCTGCGCCGAGGCGAGGCAATCGGCCAGAAGGATATGGCCGGTAAAGCGGGCCAGGACCAGATTGCGGGCGGGAAAGATGTGGAAGTTGACCGGCATGTGAAAAGACCTTTGAATTCGGTTGTCGGGGGTGACAATCGGGTCGACGGGGGCGGAAACAGACAAGCTGAGGCGCAGGTGGGGTCGGTCAGGTCCCAAGACGGGTCAGATCGGAAATATGTCGATGTGGCAGGCCCAGAAGGGCCAGCGCATCCTCTTCGCGCTCCAGAACGCGGACCAGAACCGATCCCAGCCCGTCCCAGCTTTTGCGGGCGGTTTCGGCGATGGCTCTGGCGATCGGGGTCGGGGCGTAGAACACCACCAGACGGTCGCCGTAGGTGGGCAGCAGCGATTCGGCGATTCGCGCCTGCAACTGCAACAGGGCGGTGAAATTGCGCTCGATCCCGGTGACGGCGGACAGATCGCAAAGCTGGTTCATGCTGGGCGTGTGGTCGCGGTGGTTGGCCACGGCCCTCACGGCCTCGGCCACTTCCGCATAGGTCACCTGCCCCGAATAGGCGAAAACCGCCAGATTGCATCGGGGCAGGACGTCATGTGTCACGGGCATGGCCGCTGGGAACTCATTGTTACGTTTCTCCCTTTGCAGCACATGACCGCGCGCCGATCAATCCAGTTGTTTGAAGTTCAGGCTCGCGCCTTCCTTGATCCCCGAGAACCAGCGCGCGGTGACGGTCTTGGTCTTGGTGTAGAAGCGGAAGGCATCGGGAC
>JALQYS010000617.1 GCA_023254015.1 Paracoccaceae bacterium | reverse complement strand
GCTCCGCGCGAGCAGCTCGACATCGACCTCAGCAGCCCGACCGTTATGCAGAACGACGCGCTCACCTTCGGCCTCATCGGCCCACAGCACCAGACCCGAGCTGCCCGGCAGGCTGCGCAAAGAGCCCGCCTCGGTGCCGGTGCCCGAATGCACGGCCCCCGAAACCTGCCAGCCGCCGCTTTGCGCCGCCCAGCCGTCCATCGTGCCGTCGTTGAAGTTGTCGAACATCAGCGTCTGGCCGTCGACCCCGACCACCAGCATGCTGTCACGGCTGATGTGGCCCTCGCTGTCGGTCAGCTCCAGCGTATAGCGTTCGACACCGCCCGAAACGGCAACCTCGGCGACAAGACCCGTCGCCACCACCTCGCCGGCCGAATTCAGCCAGCGCGCCCGTGCGATCTGGGCGGCGGGATCGACCGATGCCGTGCCATCCAGCACGATATGGTCGGTCGTGGCCAGATCCACCTTCACATCCTGCCCCGCCACTGCGCGCGACTGGCTGTCCACCGTGCCCAGGTTGATGTCGTCAAAGGTCTCCTGATGTTCGCGGTAAAGGCCGGTCAGCGACAGCGCATCGCCGCCACCCCATTCCTGCGTCATGCTGCCGGGGCCAAAGCTGGCGCCGAAATCGCCATCCTCAAAGTCGAACTGCACCGCGTTCACGCCTTCGGGCGCGGTCTGGAACGGGCCATCGGCGGTCACGCCGCCAAGGGCCGCAACCTCGTCTGCCGAAAGGGCTTTTTCCACCATGGCAAAGGACGACAGAACCCAGTCCTGCGGGGTTTCGCCGCTGTCATCGGCAAAGAGCAAGAAGCCCGACTTGTGCAGAATCCCTTCGACCGAGCCAAAGACCTGCGTCCCCATCAGCGCGCCGTTGACATATTTGTCCAGCTGATACTGCCCGTCCGCCTCGTTCCGGCTAAGCGACAGCACCACGCGCGACCAACCGCCAAGCGGGAAGGGCCCGTCGTCCTGCCCGTTGGTGCCGATCAGACCGCCGCCCGCACCCTGCTGGATCCACATGGAGCCGTCGGCCATGTTGTTCAGATCGGTCTGCAGGATCGACACCAGCCCGATATCGGCCGGGATGAACATGTCATAAACCAGCGTCGCCGCCTCGAAATAGTCGCCACCCGAGGCCGGATCGAACCCCGGTTGCACCCAAAGGCCGTTCTGGCTGTTGAACTGCGGCAGCTGGATGGCGCCCGAGGTGCCGTCATCGCCGTCGATCACCGGCACGCCCAGATCGGCGGTCGAGCCGAAGGTGACAGGCTGCACGACCTGCTCTTCCACGATCACGCTGCCCGCCCCCCCGCGCGAGGGCGTCTCGTCGCCGCGCGATGCGGTCATGAACGTGTCGAGGTTGGCATAATAGGTTTCGGTGTGCATCTGGCCGTTTTCGGGGTCGATGATGACCAGACGCATCGCGCCGTTGCCGCCGTCACCTTCCAGCCCCGGATTGCCCGCCGTCTGCATGATCTGGGCCACGCCGTTCTGATAGTTCACGAACATCTGGTAGACGGTGTTGCCCTGCTCGCCCTGATTGACGATGGTTTCCGCCCCATCGCCAAAGACGTGGCCTGAAAAGACAAAGCTCAGGTTGCCATGCTTGCTCAGCACCTCTGACCACATGTCGCGGGCGTCATTCACGCCCTCGGTCGTGGTCTGCATGCCATAGTTCTTGCCGGTGCCTTCGGCATAAAGCGGCCCTGAATCCGGCCCGGCAATGTCGCCCATGTTGGTATAGTGGTGCGTCAGAACGATGGCGCGGTGATCGGAATAGGTGGTCAGCACGTCATCGGCCCACCGCATCACATCGTCCCGCGGCCCGAACTCCAGCGACAGAACCACCCAATCCGTGCCATCCGGCGCGGTAAAGGTCTTGAAATTGTTGGCCGTGTTCGTCGCTTCGCCGTCATAGACCCCGTGATCGCGGCCCTCCATGTCAGCAAAATAGCGATCGGGGTCGAAGTAGCTGTTCATCAGGGTGCTGTGGTCGCTAGCAGAACCGCCCGCAGCCTGATCGTGGTTGCCCGGCAGCAGGGTGTAGGGCAGGCCCGCAGCCTCCAGCGTGGCATAGGCATCCGACAGGCGCTGCCATTGGGCGTCGGTGTTCGATCCGGTCACGTCGCCCACATGGGTCACGATCTGCAGGTTCATCGTGTCCTTGTTGGCGGCAAGGAACTCGGTCATCTGATACAGGATATGGCCGTCGGCGCCGTCATAGTTCTGGGTGTCCGGCAGCACCGCAAAGGCATAGGCGTTTTCGCCCACCACCCGCACCCGGAAGTTGTCCGAGGCCGCGTTGCCCAGATCGTCGGTGGCCGTCACCGTGATGTCGGCAAAGCCCAGGGCCTGCGCCTCGATCTGCAACAGCCCCTCTTCGGTCAGCGTCACCGCCAGCGGCGTGCCGTCCGACGAGGTGGCGCTGAAGGTCAGGTTCGCGCCCGAGAAATGCTCGGTCACGTCGATTTCAAGGCTGTCGCCGGATTTCAGCAGATAGTGGTTGATGTCCTTGGTCACCGCGACCGTCTCGAACCCGCGTTCGATCAGCACCGCGTTGCCCACGGTGGCGTTGGCCTGCCCGTTTTCAATGTCGGACCCGCCGATGAAGTCGAACTCGAACACCTTCGAGCCGGCAATCGTGGTGCCAAAGGCCCCGCCCATCGCCGGGCCGCCAAGCTCGACAATCTCGTCGGCCGTCGCCGCCCGATCCAGAAGCGACACGGCCGCGACACTGGCGGCAAAGGTTTCGCCGTCATTGTCGGCAAACAGCAGCGCCCCGCCTTCGGCCGTCAGGGTAAAGCGCGCGGTTTCCACCGTCTGCGTGCCCACCAACGCGCCGTCCACGAACTTGTCCAACCGGCTGGCGCCATCGCCCAGATCGGTCAGCGTCACCGCCACGCGGGCCCATTCGCCCGCCACCAGCGCGCCGTCATACTGGTTGGCAACGCCGATGCCATAGGTGCCATCGCCCAGATCCTTGAGGAACAGCTCGCCATCCGAGGCATTGCTGGCATCCAGCTGCAACAGCGCGCCAAACTCGTCTGCCTGTCCGGCCGGAACCTGAAGGTCATAAACCAGGGTAAAGCTGGTCAGATCGCTGTCCAGCGCCGCATCCAGCACATAGCCGCCCGAGGCATCCACCGGCTGCACGTTCAGCGCCAGGTCGGGGTCAAGCCCCAGCGTCGGATCGACCGAGCGGTCGAACATGTCGCCTTCGCCCACCACGGGCTCGATCCGGCCGTTGCCGATCCCGCCCGAAAAGTCATAAACCACGGTTTCGACACCGCCCACCGGCCCGCCAAACACCGGGCCCGCCTGCGCCCCCCCGAGGGCGGCAATGGCAGCGGTATCCAGCGCGGTGTTGACAAAGGCAAAATTCGCCAGCGCACCCGAGAAGGTCTCGCCATCGTCGTCGCCAAGGATGATGAATCCGTTGTCGGCCGAGACGGTAAAGCGTTCGGTGTCAACCACTTGCTCGCCGACCTGAACGCCGTCGATGAACTTCAGCAGACGGCTGGTGCCATCGCCCAGATCGGTGATCGTGAAGGCCAGACGCGCCCAGGCCCCTGCAGTGACGCTGCCTTCGTATTGCGAGCTGATGCCAATGCCAAAGCCGCTCTCCCCGTCGCCGCGCAGAAACAGCTCGCCATCGCTGCCATTGGTCGTGTCGATCTGGAACAGACCGCCGAACCCGGCCTGATCCGTCCCGACCAGAATGTCATAAACCAGCGTATAGCTGGTAGAATCCGCCGTCAGACCGGCATCCACCAGAAAGCCGCCCGTCGCGTCGGTTGCATCGAACGCCAGCACCGAAGGGTCCGACGGCAGCGCCGGCAGGTCGGCCGCCTCGGCATCCACCACCGTCCCGGCCTGCGCCTCATCGCGCCAGGTCAGCGTGCCGTTGCCGCCAGCCGCCTCAAGGCCGCCATTCTGGAAATCGAACTCCACCCCGTCGATGGTGCCCAAAATCCCCCCGGCATCCGCACCGCCTAGGTTGGCCACCTCATCCCCGGTCAGGGCGCGCGGCACAAAGGCAAAGCTTGAAAGTTGTGCGTCAAGGGTTTCGCCGTCTTCGTCGGCAAAGATCAGAAAGCCCTGCGCGGCGTCGATGGCATAGCGGCTGGCCTCCTTGTCGATCGGGGTCAGCGCGACGCCGTCGACATAGCGATGAATGCGAACCGTGCCACCGCCGATATCCTCGATCACAAAGGCGAGGCGGGTCCAGGTGTCCATCGCGATCATGCCCGGATAATCCGAGGAGATGCCGATGCCGTAGGTCGTCCCCGTGTCGCTGCCGCGGTTGATGAACAGGTCGCCGTCGTTGCTGTTGGCCGGGTCCGTTTGCAGCAGGGCAAGGTATTTGCCGCTCTGGGTCGAGTTCACATGCAGATCATAGACCAGCGTGTAGCTGCCGATCATGCCCGAGGCATCGCCAAGCGCAACATGCACCCCACCCGCCGGAGATTGGGCTGGCACATCCAGCACCTTGGACGGCAGAGAAGGAAGTTGGGGAAGGTCAAGGTTTGAAAGGGTGTCAATACGGGTCATCTGTGCCTCGCGCAGGGAAATACCTCGAGACCGGCCAATCCGGTCTCAGGCGCAACAAGTCCCAATTAGGCGCGGCACTTGACGGTTGACTGACGGGACAATGAAGCTTTTGAAACACTTTTCTTAAACTTATCAATACATTGATGACAGCGTTCCGCTTCAGCGGCTTTGTTGCACAACTCCCGTGAGCGATTCATCTCTTGAATCCAGCGTGATAGCCGAGGGGCATGCGCAGACCTGCAAGGCCTTCTTGCAAGACCCGTAACTGGCAGACCTATTTATCGAACGCTTCTATCACCCGCGCAGATGGCACTCGAAACAGGGCTACCTCAGCCCCATGGAGTTCAAGGCCCGCACGATGCTGGCTTAACCCATTACGAGAAAATCGCCTGCATCTTCATCCAGCGTTGGCGGACCAAGCGCGGCCGCGTATCAGGCGCCATCAGGTGTCAGGTCCAAGCCGTGACATCCTTGCTGGGAACATGTTTTGTGTGTATGAGTAATGTGTAATTGGAGGTGGCGATGCCGCGCGTATCTGCAGAAAAACAGCGCACGAACGTCACGCTGACCGCGGCCAATCTCGCCGCAGCGCGGGAGCTGGGCCTGAATATCTCGGCGATCAGCGATGCGGCCGTTTCGGAGGCGGTCCGGGCAGCCCGGGCGCGGGCCTGGGCCGCAGACAACGCGGACGCGATCGCCGAGCGCCGCGCCTGGATCGAGACCCACGGCACACCGCTTGCAGATCTCCAGGTCCTCAAGGTCGACTGATGGCGCAGTTCCAGGTCTACCGGGTTCCGGGCGGGCGGCTGGTGCTTGACCTCCAGACGGACCTGATCGACACCGGGTCTCGTGTCGTGGCCCCTTTGGTCCCTGCCTCTTCCGGTCCGAAGGCGATCGGTCGGCTTGAGCCGGCGTTCACGATCGAGGGGACAGCCTATGTCCTCCACACCGCAGAAATGGCTGCGGTTCCCTCTGCGCTGCTGAAGGGGGCGCCTGTCGCTGATCTGTCCGGGTCCGATTATGAGATCCGGGGCGCTCTCGACATGGTCTTTTCCGGTTTCTGAACCTCAGGGTGCAAGAAACAGGTCATGAACAGCGGCGATCGTCAGGGACAAGAACGCCTAGGTTTTGTCTCGATGA
>JALQYS010000608.1 GCA_023254015.1 Paracoccaceae bacterium | reverse complement strand
GGTGCACGTTCTTCTTGGTCCAGGACATTTCCGAAACGTGGACCAGACCTTCGACGCCGGCTTCCAGCTCCACGAAGGCGCCGTAGTCGGTGATGTTGGTCACGCGGCCCTTGTGGACGGTGCCGATGGCATACATCTTCTCGACGGCATCCCACGGATCCGACTGAAGCTGCTTCATGCCAAGGCTGATGCGGTGGGTTTCCTTGTTGATCTTGATGACCTGGACCTTGATGGTCTCGCCGATCGTCAGGATTTCCGAAGGATGGTTCACGCGACGCCATGCCATGTCGGTGACGTGCAGCAGGCCGTCAACGCCGCCGAGGTCAACGAAGGCACCGTATTCGGTGATGTTCTTCACGACGCCGTCGACGATCTGACCTTCGGTCAGGTTGCCGATGACTTCGGCGCGCTGTTCGGCACGCGATTCTTCCAGGATGGCGCGGCGCGACACAACGATGTTGCCACGGCGACGGTCCATTTTCAGGATCTGGAAGGGCTGCTTCATGCCCATCAGCGGGCCGGCATCGCGCACGGGGCGCACGTCAACCTGGCTGCCGGGCAGGAAGGCCACAGCGCCGCCGAGGTCAACGGTAAAGCCGCCCTTGACGCGGCCAAAGATCGCGCCGTCGACGCGGGTTTCCGAGGCGTAGGCTTTTTCCAGACGGTCCCAGGCTTCTTCGCGGCGAGCTTTCTCGCGGCTGATCTGGGCTTCACCGCGGGCATTTTCCACACGGTCAAGATAGACCTCGACTTCGTCGCCCACGTTGATCGACGGGGCTTCGCCGGGGTTCGCGAATTCTTTCAGATCGATCCGGCCTTCCATCTTGTAGCCGACGTCGATGATGGCCTGGCCCGCTTCGATCGCGATGACCTTGCCTTTGACAACCGTGCCCTCTTCGGGGGTGTCAATCTCGAAGCTTTCCTTCAACAGGGCTTCGAATTCGTCCATAGATGCTTTAGCGCACATTAAGTTCAGTTCCTTTTCATCGTTTTTCACTGGCCTTGCGGTTGGCTCCGCCGGTCTTTGCTCGTCAAATGCCTAAAGGGCCACGGCAACGCCGGACCCTTTCGGGGGCGTCTTTAGGCGCGTTGGGGGGGGAGTGCAAGAGATTTCCCCCGTAGGATGGGCAATATTGCCCATCCTACATGGCCCCGGTTGCGGCAGCTGCCTAGTCCGAGAGGCCCAGCCTGCCACGCGTGTAGCCGACCGAGGCGAAGGCGGCAAAGACCCGGTCCTCGAACTCCGGCGCGGCAACCTCCAGCGTGTGGCGCGTGAAATACCATTGCAGCATCTTGGGATATCGCCAGTTGGCCGCAAGGGCGGCCTCTAGGGCTGCGGGAAACGCCTCGGGGGCATGGGCGCGGGTCACGAGGCTTTCGAAATCCGACCGGCCGAACAGGATGGCCGGTTTGCGATGCAGAAAGCCTTCGATCGCGGCGGCGGAATTGGCCGAAACCGTCACCGCACAGGTGGCCAGCAGGTCGTGGATATTGCCATCGAACAGCTGGAATCTGGCGCCAAGCTCTGCGGCGCGGCTGATGGCCAGGGCACAGTCGTGCAGAGACAAGGGGTGCGGTTTGACCACGACAGGCCGAGGCCCGGCGCCCTTGCAGGCGGCCAGGATGATCTCGTGCATGTCTACCTGGCATTGCCCGTTGCGGCAGGGGGTCTTGCCCTGCAGGAAAACGGCAATCGCGCCTTCGGGCAGGTCGGCCGCCTTGGCCGATGTGGGATTGTAGCGCGTCAGCCGCGGGGTCACAAAGCGGCGGCGGAGCTTGCGGAAAAACACCTGAGCCTCGGTCTGGTCCACCTGACGCGGGGCAAAGCGGGCATGGCGGGCGGCGCTGTCGGCCAGAATGCCTTGCGGGTCCAGATGCCAGAACCCCAAAAGATAGGCCAGCGCCGCATTGAGCCAGCCTTCCCCCTCTGCCGCGCCGTCCTCGACAATGTGCAGCTTGCCGTCCGGAACGGCCCGATGCGGCCTCATCAGGGACGCCTCGCGCTGGCGAACCTCATAGGGCAGACCCTGCGCCTCGCAAATCCCGGCCAGGCGCTGGAAGAAGGTCAGACGCCGGGCGCGGCGCCAGGCGGACAGGTCCGACAGATTGATGTGAAAGACAAGCCCGGCCCTGGGGCGCATCAGACCGCTACCAGCCGCGCCTCGACCAGGGCGACGGCCCTTGCCACGGCCTCCTCGATGCTCAGATCGCTGGTGTCGATCACCACCGCGTCATCGGCGGCGCGCAGGGGGGCATCGGCCCGGCCCATGTCACGGGCGTCCCGCTCGCGCACCTCGGCCAGAACGCGGGTTTCGTCGCCGCCCACCTCCAGCCAGCGGCGATGGGCGCGGACCTCGGCACTGGCGGTAACGTAGAGTTTCACCTCCGCCTCGGGGCAGATCACCGTGCCGATGTCGCGGCCATCCAGAACAGCACCGCCCGCGCGACGGGCAAATCTGCGCTGAAACTCCAGCAGCGCGGCGCGAACCTCGGGGATGACGGCGACCCGGGATGCCGCCTGCCCGGCCTCAAGGCTACGCAGATCGTCGCGCGCCAGATCCTCGGGCGTGAGCCCCCGCGCGGCCAGAACCGGATCGCCGCCCTTCACGCCCACGGCCCGGTAAAGCGCCCCGGTATCGAGATGGGCAAAGCCAAAGCGATCGGCCACCGCCCGGCTGATCGTGCCCTTGCCCGCCGCGGCGGGACCATCGATTGCCACAGTAAAGATCATTGCTGCCTCCTCGTCGCGCAATGCGCGCTCGTCGGGTCATCCCCGCGTGATACTGGCGCCAAGCCCGTTCATCAGGCTTTCGAAGATCGGGAACGAGGTGACGATGGGGCTGGCGTCATCTACTGCCACCGGCCGTTTCGCCGCCATCCCGGCCACCAGGAAGGACATGGCGATGCGGTGATCCAGGTGGGTCGCACAGGTGGCCCCGCCCGGCATGCCGCCCGCGCCAAGCCCGTGCACGATGAGAGTGTCCTCATCCTCTTCGATCTTCACGCCATTCGCCTCAAGCCCGCGCGCCATGGCGTCGATGCGGTCGGATTCCTTGACACGCAACTCCTTGACGCCACGCATCACCGTCTTGCCGGTGGCAAAAGGAAGTGCAGCAGGCCTTTGCCGGCCAGCCCAGCCACCCGGTCATGCAGGCGCTGATGCCTCACACCGCCACCTTTGGCATGACGGCGCAGCAGTTGCTGGTCGTTCATGCGGAGAAGGCGGGCCCGTTCAGGCCCCTGGTTCGGTCAGTTGTAAGAGTCAGCGGTATTCCCGCAGTTCGGCCGGAGTGTCGTCGTGGTCGCCGTGCGGGTGATGC
>JALQYS010000517.1 GCA_023254015.1 Paracoccaceae bacterium | reverse complement strand
TGCGGCGCTGGCCAACGCGATGCCCGATATCCTGTCGGACCGTGCCGCGCGGCGGCTTTGTGAGCGATTGGTGGAACTTGGCGCACTGCGAAAACTGACTGGGCGGGACACCTTCCGCCTCTATGGGGTCTGAGGATGGCGCGGCGTGAAGAGGAAGGGCTTGACCGGGACTTGCGCGGCCTGCCCGCCGATCTTCGCTGGCGGGAATGGCAGCGCCGGATCGAGGCGGTTCTGTTCGCGAGCGCCGCGCCGGTCGCGCGCGAGGATCTGGCGCGGGTGGTGGGGCAGGGGGCCTCGGTCGATCTGTTGATCGAGGATCTGGCGGTCGATCTGGAGGGCCGCCCCTATGAGGTGGCGCGGGTGGGTGCCGGGTGGATGTTGCGGACCCGTGCCGCCTATGCGCCCGCGATCCGCGCTGCGGCGGATGTGGGAACGCAGGCGCTGAACCTGTCACAGTCCGACCTCGCCGTGCTGGCGGCGATCGCGTTTCACCAGCCGATCAGCCGAGACGGGTTGAAGGACATCTTCGGCAAGGAGATCAGCCGCGATCTGATCGGACGCCTGGCCGAGCGTGACCTGATCGGCACCGGCCCCCGCGAACCGCGACGTGGCGCGCCTTATACCTTTGTCACGACGGAAACATTCCTCGCCGCCTTCGGGATGGAAACTTTACGCGACCTGCCGGACCCCGAACAACTGGAAGATGCAGGTCTCGCTGGCCAGTCGGAGCGCCCGGAAGCCTAGACGACTTGCCAGGTGTCAATCGGCGTCCAAAAGGGGCTCTGACTCAGAGTCGATGCACCTCGGTCGTTATGATGCCAGGGCGAGGCGCGCCCTGAGCAAATCGATGTTCGCTCGTCCATACATCTGGCGTTTGAGCGTCTTCAGCCGATTGATCTGCCCTGTTGATTTTCACCCAGAACTGAGCCGGTTAGGCGCATAAGTTTCACTGAGAACTGAGCCATGTGAACCTTTCCCCGAGGCTTTGAGCGGCGGGGGCAACGGAGTGATCCACATGGGACTATTGAACATCATCCGCCGGATGCACTTGCGGCAGAAGCTGTCGATCCGCGAGATTTCACGGCTGACGGGCGTGTCTCGGAATACCGTGACCAAGCATCTGGCGGCGAATACGATCGAGCCGAAGTTCGCGACGCCGGAACGACACAGCAAGATTGACCCTTTTGCCGAACAGTTGGCGGGCTGGCTGAAGACCGAAGCCGGAAAGTCGCGCAAGGAACGGCGGACCATGAAGCAACTGCATGCTGAGTTGGTAGGGCTTGGCTTCACCGGCTCCTATGCCCGGGTCGCGGCGTTTGCACGTCGATGGCGCAGTGATCGGCAGCGCGAACAGCAGACCACGGGCCGCGGGACCTTTGTGCCGCTGCATTTTGCCCCCGGCGATGCCTTCCAGTTCGACTGGAGCGAGGATTTTGCGGTTTTGGGTGGCGAACGCACGAAGCTGCAGATGGCGCATATCAAGCTGTCGCACAGCCGCGCCTTTTTGCTGCGGGCCTATCCCTTGCAGACGCACGAGATGCTGTTCGATGCGCATTGGCACGCGTTCCGGGTCTTCGGCGGTGTCCCGGGGCGGGGCATCTACGATAACATGAAGACTGCGGTGGATCGTGTTGGCCGAGGCAAGGAGCGGCAGATCAACATGCGCTTTCTCGCGATGACGAACCACTATGTTTACGAGCCTGAGTTCTGCAATCCGGCGGCAGGGTGGGAGAAAGGGCAAGTCGAGAAGAACGTCCGGGATTCCCGTCACCAGATGTTGCAGGGGATGCCGGACTTTCCGGATCTTGCCGCGCTGAATGCCTGGCTGGAAGAGCGTTGCCTCGCGTTGTGGCGGGAGACCCCGCATGGCAAGCAGCCCGGCACCATCGCTGATGTCTGGGCTGAGGAGCGGGGCGCGCTTATGCCGCTGCCAGTCGCCTTTGACGGCTTCGTTGAGTTGAGCAAACGCGTCTCGCCGACCTGTCTGATCAGCTTCGAACGCAATCGCTACAGCGTCCCGGCGTCATTTGCGAACCGGCCTGTCAGCCTGCGGATCTATCCAGAACGGTTGGTGGTGGCTGCCGAAGGCAACATCCTGTGCGAACATGTGCGCGTGATCCAGCGCAGCCACCACCTGCCGCCGCGGACGATCTATAACTGGCGACATTATCTGGCGGTCATTCAACGCAAACCCGGAGCCCTTCGCAACGGCGCACCCTTCCTGGAATTACCGTCTGCGTTCAGACAGTTGCAGGATTACATGCTCCGCAAACCCGGTGGGGACAGGGAGATGGTCGATATCCTCGCCCTCGTGCTTCACCACGACGAGCAAGCGGTGCTGACCGCCGTGGAGCTTGCCCTGTCCGAGGGCGTGCCGACCAAGACCCATGTGCTGAACCTTTTGCACCGGTTGGTCGATGGCAAGGTGATCGGCGGGCCGCCGCTGGATACCCCACAGGCACTGGCCCTGCACCGTGAACCCAAGGCCAATGTCGCACGTTACGACGGCCTGCGCGCCGAGATCACCGGAGGCCGTCATGCGTCATGATCCAGCCGCAGGCGCCATCGTCATCATGCTGCGCAGCCTCAAAATGTATGGCATGGCCCAAGCCGTCACCGACCTGATTGAACAGGGCGCCCCGGCATTTGAAGCTGCAACCCCGATGCTGTCGCAACTCTCAAAACGTCCATGGGTCCGATTAAGATCAACCTGTACGGTAATCACGCACCTAAAACTGTCCGCAACTTCGTTGGCCTAGCCACCGGAGAAATTGAATGGACCAACCCCAACACGGGCCAAAAGAGCAAC